>NZ_JBOFRH010000559.1:0-5626 GCF_051650925.1 Plesiomonas sp. | reverse complement strand
GGTGATAAGCATAGTAAATCCTTATTACTGACGATTTAAGCGTAAAACAGTCACGAAGCGTAAAGCTTGGTGACACCTTTACCTTCGCCGTATCACACATACATGGGTTTAATCGTCATGCTGATACTGTAAAAGTGTCACCACCCAATAAAAATAGGATTTTACGCGTATTCACTCCATGAGCGACCATCACGGGCGATCATCGCAATAGAGGCTACCGGCCCCCATGTTCCTGCCTGATACGGCTTTGGTGGCTCGTTATCTGCCGCCCATGCCTGAATAATTGAATCAGCCCATTTCCACGCCTCTTCCACCTCATCACGGCGAACAAACAGCGCCTGAATACCACGCATAGCCTCTAGCAGCAGACGCTCATACGCATCAGCAATATGCTCTTCACTGAACGTATCACTAAAACTCAGATCCAGTTTCGTGGTTTGTAAACGGTGCTTATGATCAAGACCTGGCACTTTATTGAGGATCTGAATCTCAATACCCTCATCAGGCTGCAAGCGAATAGTCAGCTTATTCGGTGGAAGATCTTTATACGAATCGCTAAATAAGTTTAGTGGTGGATTCTTGAAATACACCACAATTTCAGAACATTTTGCCGGTAAACGCTTACCCGTGCGCAGATAAAACGGCACGCCAGCCCAACGCCAGTTATCAATATCCACACGAATAGAGACAAAAGACTCGGTCGCACTGCTCTTATTTGCGCCCTCTTCTTCCAGATAGCCCGGAACTTTCTGCCCTTGCACAAAGCCCGCCGTATACTGGCCGCGTACCGTTTTTTCATTCACGTTGGTGTGATCGATACGGCGCAGAGCGCGCAGAACTTTTACTTTTTCATCACGAATACGGTCAGATGTCAGATCAACAGGTGGCGACATCGCAATCATGGTTAAAATCTGCAACAGGTGGTTTTGCACCATATCGCGCATCTGGCCTGCTTTATCAAAATAGCCCCAGCGCCCTTCAATGCCCACCTCTTCAGCAATGGTGATCTGCACATGATCAATCGTGCGGTTGTCCCACTTAGAAGCAAAAATTGAGTTAGCAAAGCGCAATGCCAGCAAATTCAGAACCGTCTCTTTACCCAAATAGTGGTCAATGCGGTACACCTGAGACTCATCAAAAAACTCAGCCACACCATCATTAATAATTTGGGATGAAGCCAAGCTAGTGCCAATCGGTTTTTCCATCACCACACGGTGAGGCTGACGGTTTAAACCCACTGCCGCCAAGCCTCGGCAAATTGCCGGATAAGTCATTGGTGGCATGGCAAAATAGTTCAGCATTACACGTTCTACACTGTCTTCCAGTGCAGCCAACTGCGCAAAGTCAGCCTCGTTATTCACATCCAAATTACAAAAACGCAGGCGCTGGCTTAATGTGCCCCACACCGCAGGATCAACCGCCTCTTTTTGGAAGGTCATCAGCGCGCTGTGAACAAAATCAACGTACTCTTCTTGTGTCCACTCTGCACGGCCAACGCCAATAATGCGTGAGTCTTGGTGCAACAGCCCTGCTTTCTCCAGTTGATACAAAGAAGGCAGTAGTTTACGACGTGCCAGATCCCCTTTCGTTCCGAACAGAACCAGATCACAGGCTTGTGCTTTTGATACCATTATGTCGTCCTCAAACCGGTTGTTGCCAGTGGCGTTATTTTTTTACTGTACCCTACCTAAGCAACTTATTTTACGCAGGAAACGAATTCAAGGGAAATACGCTAATATCACGCGAATGAATACGTGAATCCACTGAAAATACTCAGCCAGTTAGCCACTCATACAATCAACCCTATTTTTAGACCTCAATCATATTCTGACGAAATAATACGAACATTCATGCGCTGACTCGCTGTGAAGTGGCCGCCTCTGGTAGTATATTTCCAACATACTCTCCCTTTTGTTGTTGAGAGATACAGGGATTTTCGTAACATTAAAACATGACGTGGTATTCGCATGAACACACTGGACAAAATCCAGAAAAGCCTAGAGCACTTTAGCAAATCAGAACGAAAAGTTGCTGAAGTCATTCTTGCCTCGCCGCAAACGGCAATCCACTCAAGCATTGCAACCTTAGCCAAAGTGGCGGATGTCAGTGAACCTACCGTAAACCGCTTTTGTCGCCGTTTAGATACCAAAGGTTTCCCTGACTTTAAACTGCACTTGGCTCAGAGCTTGGCCAACGGCACACCTTACGTAAACCGTAATGTGGAAGAGGATGATGCGGCTGAAGCCTATACCGCGAAAATATTCGAATCCACCATGGCCAGTCTGGAAGTTGCCAAAAACAGCTTAGACCCGAATGCCGTCAACCGTGCCGTTGATCTGCTCACGCAGGCCAAGAAAATTTCATTTTTTGGTCTAGGCTCATCCGCTGCCGTAGCCCATGATGCCATGAACAAGTTTTTCCGCTTCAATGTGCCGGTTATCTGGTTTGATGATATCGTCATGCAACGCATGAGCTGCATGAACGTAGGCGAAAATGATGTGATTGTGCTGATATCACACACAGGCAGAACCAAAAGTCTGGTCGAAATAGCTCAGCTAGCCCGTGAAAATGAAGCCACCGTCATCGCCATCACCTCTGAAGGTTCACCGCTGGCCCGTGAAGCCTCACTAGCACTAACACTCGATGTACCCGAAGATACCGATGTCTACATGCCGATGGCCTCACGCATTGCACAGCTGACCCTGATAGATGTCCTCGCGACAGGCTTTACGTTGCGCCGTGGCGCTAAATTTCGTGATAATCTCAAGCGGGTAAAAGAGGCCCTGCGTGACTCGCGCTTTGAAAAAGGGGCATAAGCCTGATATAACTAGAGTCCGCTGAATGATTATTCATAAAAAATGCCATTATCACACACAAATAGCATGAAACAACTAATGCAGGTTTCATCTAAAGTGCGATAATACGCAGACTATTTTGTACAAGATTACCGCACAGTAACACCCTGACAACAGTGTGACGCTGCGCGTTTGCATTATTGCATTTCTGTTCACTATCACGATGCACTTTGCCGCATTCGGCACACCGTATAGCGACTATTTAACGGAGTTATCCATGTCCAGAAGGCTCAGAAGAACCAAAATCGTTACCACACTCGGCCCCGCAACTGACCGCGACAATAATCTTGAAAAAATCATTGCCGCCGGTGCTAACGTTGTTCGTCTAAACTTCTCTCACGGCACTGCAGAAGACCACCTTGCGCGTGCAAATAAAGTACGTGAACTGGCGGCTAAACTGGGTAAACATGTTGCGATTTTAGGCGATCTCCAAGGCCCTAAAATTCGTGTATCTACATTTAAAGAGGGAAAAATCTTCTTAAATGTAGGCGATAAGTTCCTGTTAGATGCCGAATTGCCAAAAGGTGAAGGCGATAAAGAACAAGTCGGTATTGACTACAAAGGTCTGCCAAATGATGTTGTTCCGGGCGATATTCTGCTACTCGATGATGGCCGCGTACAACTGAAAGTGCTGGAAGTTCAAGGGCTAAAAGTGTTCACCGAGGTTACTGTTGGTGGCCCGCTGTCGAACAATAAAGGCATCAATAAACTGGGTGGCGGTCTGTCTGCAGAAGCGCTTACCGAGAAAGATAAAGCCGACATCATTACTGCAGCCAAAATCAATGTGGATTTTCTGGCCGTCTCTTTCCCACGTACAGGGGAAGATCTGAACTATGCGCGCCGTTTGGCTCGTGATGCCGGTTGTTATGCCAAAATTGTAGCTAAAGTCGAACGTGCCGAAGCGGTTGCTACTGATGAAGCGATGGATGATGTGATCCTTGCCTCTGATGTGGTTATGGTTGCCCGTGGTGATTTGGGTGTTGAGATTGGCGATCCAGAGCTGGTTGGCGTACAGAAAAAACTGATCCGCCGCGCACGCAGCCTGAATCGTTCAGTGATCACCGCAACCCAGATGATGGAGTCAATGATCACCAACCCGATGCCAACCCGTGCAGAGGTGATGGACGTTGCTAACGCCGTACTTGATGGCACCGATGCGGTCATGCTGTCAGCCGAAACGGCCGCAGGCCAGTATCCAGCGGAAACTGTCGCAGCAATGGCGCGCGTCTGCTTAGGTGCAGAGAAGATGCCAAGCATCAATGTCTCTAATCACCGAATGGATCGCACCTTCGACAATGTTGAAGAGACCATTGCGATGTCAACCATGTATGCCGCTAACCATCTACAAGGTGTGACAGCCATTATCGCCATGACTGAGTCTGGCCGTACTGCGCTGATGATGTCACGAATCAGTTCTGGTAAGCCAATTTTTGCTATGTCTCGCCATGAAACAACCCTGAATCTGGCAGCGCTGTACCGTGGTGTTACACCAGTATTTTTTGATACCCACACCTCAGGCCACGATGCGGCACAAGAAGCTGTTTCTATCCTAAAAGATAAGGGCTTTTTGATGGCAGGTGATCTGGTTATGGTCACTCAGGGTGATGATATGGGCGCCATTGGCAGCACGAATACCTGTCGTATTTTGCGTGTTGAATAACCCGTATCAACAGTAAAATAAACAGGTAACACTGTTGTATGCGTGGCTTTTATAAAAATTAAAAGCCACCTATACAAAAGAGAGATGCAAAAATAAAACCTGTTTCTCTGACAAAAAAAGCCACGAAAATATCGTGGCTTTTTTATTGTACGTTTATATTGTGTGCTACTCCGGATTACTACAAAGATTAATTGCGAATTTTATCAGCAAAAACCTGCACAGGATCGGTTCGGAAAACATACAGCCGCTTTAGGGTATAGGGGTTATCATTAGGTTTAACTTTTCCTTGCTCAGTCGTTACCGCTAACCGATAACCGGCCTCTTCAGCTGCTTTAATGGCCAATTTATTATAACCACCAAAAGGATATGATAAATAATCCACATGATAATTATATTTAGCCAAGACTTTCTTTGAGCGTACAAAATCACGATAAATATTATGGTATGACTTTGACAATAATATTGGATGTTTTGATGCTGCACGTTTATGCATGAAATGGGTATGTGACTCTATTTCAAATACATCCTGCATCGCATCAATTTCCTGAAAACTCAAAAATTGTAGCGAATTAGCATCCCACGGTTGAGGGAAATATTTAATTCGTGATGAAATAATAAAGGCCACTGCATTCAATTTTAATTCTTTTAAAACAGGATAGGCATATTTATAAACTGACTTTAATCCATCATCAAATGTTAATACCACCACTCGGGCCGGTAAATTATTCTGCCCTTTGATATATCCCTCAAGCGCTTCCATACTGATAGTCTGGTAGCCAGCCTGTTTTAAATAGGCCATTTGATTACTAAATGCAACATCTGAGGTAGTTGTTGATGTATGACGAAAAAGTTTATTCTCTTGATTATTGAGAATATGATGGAACGTCAACACCGCAATACCATTATCGTGTTCAACATCTGTCGCTTTTATATATTTCACTTGTCCCGCAATATTAATCACATACCATGCAATATTATTGCTATCTTCTATTTTATCTACAAAAGGATAACGCAAATTATCATTTAAATAGGCAAAAATCGTAGGTTTATACGATATTTCATTATATATCGGCACAACAGATTTAGTGATGATATTATCATACGCTTGATG
>NZ_JBOFRH010000558.1:0-3170 GCF_051650925.1 Plesiomonas sp. | reverse complement strand
TGATGCCTGCCGTCCGTAGCCGTAACGCTAAATCGGTGCCACACCATGCGCTGACGCGGTGTTTGGTGATCACCTCTTCCCCTGCTTGTGGTGCAAACGCCGGATAGAACTCTCCGCCCCAACTACCATCTTTAAATGCCCCTGATTTTGCCGCACTGGAAAATAGCGGTGAGTGTGGGCTGACTTCACGGTAATCAGCAGAAAAAGCCACCCGCACATGGATAATCCGCCAGTGCTGCGCCCGTGCATGCTGTAGCAAGGCGGTAATGTTCGGTAAGGCGTGGTGGCGCTGGGCAAATTGTGCATAACCGCGTGCTGCTGACTTTCCCTGTGGATCAAGAGTTTCATTCATAAAATCAAGCAGTAACAGTGCAACTTTAGGGGTGATTTCAGGTAATGTGGCTGTATCCCCCAGAAGAAAACCTGACATAGGTTCACCTTACGTAGCGTGCGCGCATACTGTGAAAAAGAGAGAAAAAGTATGCGCCGGCGGGCGGCTTTTTTTCAAGCCAGCGGCTCGACAATCTTGTATACATTTGCGTCAGTGCCGAGATGGGCGACAGAGCGTGGAAAACGTTATACTGGCATCAGTTAACGGGCAAAATGCAAATGCCGGTGCGCATGAAAACAGAGTCAGGAGTTGTAAGCACAATGAATCAGGATTATGGCCGCTGGGTAAAACTGGCAGCATTATGTTCTACCTTAGTGGCAACCTTACTGCTGCTGGTAAAAATTGTGGCGTGGTGGAAAACCGGTGCGGTCAGTTTACTGGCCTCAGTGGTTGATTCTCTGCTGGATATTGCTGCGTCATTGACCAATCTGTTGGTGATCCGCTACTCACTGCAACCGCCGGATGAGGACCACCGTTTTGGCCACGGAAAAGCCGAGTCATTAGCGGCGCTGGCGCAAAGTGCCTTCATTTGCGGGTCGGCATTTTTCCTCTTATTACAGGGGATAGAGCGCCTGATTAAGCCGCAGCCGATGGATGATCCCGGTTTGGGGATTGCGGTTACGCTGTTTGCTTTGCTCGTTACATTGCTGCTGCTGATTTTTCAGCGCTATGTAGTGCGCCGTACCGACAGTCAGGCGATTAAGGCTGACATGCTGCATTACCAAAGTGATCTGCTGATGAACGGGGCGATTTTACTGGCGCTGGGTTTAAGCTGGTGGGGCTGGGGCAAAGCTGATGCGCTGTTTGCGATAGGGATTGGCTGCTACATTTTGGTCAGTGCGTTTTATATGGCATATCAGGCGGTACAGTCTTTGATGGATCAGGCGCTGCCTGCCGAAGAGCGTGAGCAAATTTTACAAAAAGTACGCTCAACCGCCGGAGTGATGGGGGTGCACCAGTTACGTACCCGCCGCGCAGGGCCAACCCGTTTTATCCAGTTACACCTTGAGCTGCAAGATGCCTTGCCGCTGGTGGATGCGCACAGAATTGCTGACGGGCTGGAAAAAGATTTGATGCAGATGTTTCCCGGTGCCGATGTGTTGATTCACCAAGATCCGGTTTCGGCCGTTCCCGAAGAGATGAAAAACAGTGCGCAGGGTCAAACCGTTTAGGGATAAAAAACAGGCTATTTACGCGGCTCAGACATAAAATGCTAAGCTGAATGGAGTAAGCTTAGCGATCTTGCCTGCTCGGTCGGTGAGATGAGTTACTGTGATGAGCGTCAACGTAGTTTTTTTTCAAAATTGTAATACTCATCACTTAATTTTATTACCGTTAGCGTTACTGGGCGTGAATTAGGGTAGCGTGCCGGTTATTGAGCCACAATAACAGAGCAGCAGTGACATTGGGGGATGCCTGTTGTGCTGTGTGGCTTTAAGCTGTCATTAACTTTCGAGAGTCAGAGGGTTGTCATGATCAAAAAGATTGGCGTATTGACCAGCGGTGGTGATGCACCGGGAATGAACGCCGCGATCCGCGGTGTTGTGCGTGCAGCATTGGGCGAAGGATTGGAAGTGTACGGGATCCAAGATGGTTATCTGGGTCTGCATCAAAACCGGATCCGTCAGCTGGATCGTCAGAGTGTTTCAGATGTCATCAACCGTGGTGGTACATTTTTAGGCTCGGCACGTTTTCCAGAGTTTCGTGAAGAGAAGGTGCGTGAAGAGTCTATCGCGAATTTGCGTCAGCACGGTATTGATGCGCTGGTGGTTATCGGCGGTGACGGCTCTTACATGGGTGCAAAAAAGCTGACCGAAATGGGCTTCCCGTGTATCGGTCTGCCGGGCACGATTGATAATGACGTAGCCGGTACCGACTATACCATCGGTTACTTTACGGCGCTGGAAACCGTACTTGAAGCGATTGACCGCCTACGTGATACCTCCTCTTCGCATCAGCGTATCTCGATTGTTGAAGTGATGGGCCGTCACTGTGGCGATCTGACTCTGGCTGCGGCGATTGCCGGTGGCTGTGAGTTTATCGTTATCCCTGAAGTTGAATTTAACCGTGCTGAGCTGGTGGATGAGATCCGTGCCGGTATCAGTAAGGGTAAAAAACACGCAATCGTGGCCATCACCGAGCATATGTGTGATGTGAACGAGCTGGCGCGTTTTATCGAAAAAGAGACCCAGCGTGAAACCCGTGCCACTATTTTGGGGCATATTCAGCGCGGTGGTGCACCGGTGGCTTATGACCGTATTCTGGCCTCTCGTATGGGCGCGTATGCCGTTGACCTGCTGCAAGAGGGCTACGGTGGCCGTTGCGTCGGTATCCAAAATGAGAAAATGGTACACCACGATATTATCGATGCTATCGAAAATATGAAGCGTCCGTTCAAAGCTGACTGGCTGGCTACGGCGAAAAAATTGTTCTGATGTCGCTTTGCTGTTTGTCTTGCGGTGATCGCCGCGATGACTAACATCAGCAATCTCAGTAAACTAAAAGCCACCGCATGCGGTGGCTTTTTTGTGTTTATGTTGTGCACATTGAACGGCGGTACTTAATCTTCCCAGTGCTGTGCGCGGCTGACCGCTTTTTGCCAGCCCTTATACAGGCGGGCACGTTCACCGTCAGACATGGTCGGTTCAAATACCCGATCAATGGCTGCTTTGCACTTGAGCTCATCCAAATTCTTCCAAAAACCAATTGCCAGACCCGCCAGATACGCCGCACCGAGCGCGGTGACTTCACGCACTTGTGGGCGCTCAACTGTGGTGCC
>NZ_JBOFRH010000557.1:0-1240 GCF_051650925.1 Plesiomonas sp. | reverse complement strand
GCACCAGATAGTGGTAACGCGAATAGTGAATAAAGACGATAGCATTCAACTGAGCATCAACCCGCTCAGTTTTAACAGTTTGCTGGCATGGCTTAATACGCTACATGATGAGTTTGGCATCCAAGTACGTTTCTTGGATATCAGTGCCGAAATGATGCCGGGGCAGGTGCGCGTATTGAATTTGGAGTTGGCATAATTTTAATCGACACTCAGATATCTAACTCAATAGTACCTAATTGGAGGTATGCAAAATAAAATTCGGTGAGAAATAAACCGTGATTTGTGCGATTAATTTCAGAGCGGCTAATCTGAATGCGCTCTATTTAGAGTGTTTAATCTATTTTGATTGGTAAATATTACGAATTAATGAAAACGTCATCTAAGCTTTATTGACAGCCCATTTCCCCCTGTGCTCAAATGCCAATAAAATGAGAAGTCTATTTGCATGCTTAATGTATGCTCTATTTCCTGACTGTTTTTTGAGTTTGCGGGTCAATATATTGTCGTTATTTGCGTTTTGGTTTGACGGTTTATTGTCGAATTTCTCTGTTTGCTTAATGAAATAATTAAATTGATTATTAAAGCGACCAGTTAGTGCACCAAATTGTCTGATGTATATCAAGCGCAGACGATAGATTTAAACCTCAATATAAAATTAATTTTATCCGCTTTGCGTATTGCATGGTGGAGGATGAGTAACAGCGCTGATTTATTATTGATATGCATCAATGCTGATATCCGTGTCGTGGCGCGGATATAAATAATCGCGGATATAAATAAAAAAATTAATAAAGCCCTCTTAGGGATCGCATCAACGTTTTTGACAGCAGCGGTATCACGCCGAGGTGGTCTTTTTTGGCGCAGTATCGCTTCTGCGCTGTTTTTTATCTCTAAACTGGAACTATGATGAAACTGACTAAAATTGCATTGCTAACAATCGCCGCGTTTAGCTCAACGGCTTGGGCCCACGGTTATGTGGAAGCGCCGCAATCACGTGGCTACGCCTGTAAAACCGGCTTAAACAGTGACTGTGGCGCAGTGCAGTTGGAGCCACAAAGTATTGAAGGGCCAGATGGTTTTCCGTTAGCAGGCCCTGCGGATGGCAAGCTGGCGAGCGCGGGCTTGGTGCAATTTAGCGAGCTGGATGCGCAAACCAGCACTCGCTGGAGTAAAACACCGATTAAAAGCGGTAAGCAGACCATTCGCTGGAATTTTACCGCCAACCACGTGACGCGCGAGT
>NZ_JBOFRH010000556.1:0-2847 GCF_051650925.1 Plesiomonas sp. | reverse complement strand
CGTTGTGTAAAACCTTTATCAAATGAGGCTGGCGCACTGTAATTGACATAAGTAAACCAAGGTTTATTAGCGCGATCAGGTTGCTCAATCCACTGTTGCCAGCGCTGGGTGACTGCCGCATCGCTGATTGCCAGGTTTTTTGGGTGTGATTTTGGCAGATAAAAACCATTAAACAGGGCACGGCGATATAACGGCGCAGAAAAACCGTTGGCTGAAAATAATCCCATCTGATAATCCTGATGCTGCAATGCATCAATAAATTCAGATGACTTTTGAATGGATAATATACCGTCTAAGTATGTAGGTGAAATACCATAAAATAGACCAAACAGGCCGGTGTTGGCATTGTTACCGGTGCTGTAATTGTTCTCAAAACGTGTTGCAAAAGCCGCTTGCTGATTAAGCTCAGGCATTGTTTTACTGTTGATTGCATCAGCGCGTAGTCCGTTAATCACAACCAGTAAAATATTATAATTCTTTGACGACTGCGGGGCATAAGTCAGGTCATTTCGCGGGTAGTGTACGGTAGCTGCATCAGGTGTACCTTGCTGATTAAGCTGACGCAGATACTCATCTTGATTCATAAAGCCATAGCGTTCAAGAAAACGCTTTGCCGTCATCGGATAGTACAGTGGTAGATTGGCTTTTTGCATCGTAATCGGACGATAAAGCGTAGCATCAGCCCACATATAGACAAGGTGTGATGTGATAAAACAGCAAATAAATAAAATTGCAAAATAGCGATCAAAATTACGACGGCCTAAACTGCGCAGTTTCTGCCAGCTCCAAGTTGCAAACAACAACTCCACCAAAAAAATGACTGGCACGGCAATAAACAGTAGTTGCCAGTTACGAGATAGCTCACCATCATCTGGGTTTACCAGTATCTGCCACACCACTGGGCTTAAATGCAGATGAAACTGATTAAACACCTCGGTATCAACTAAGAGAAGCGTTAGCCCTACGGTTGCAAAAATCACCGCGCCAATACGTAATAAGCGTTGTGACATCACCAAAAATGTCAGGGGAAAAAGAATGAGCAGATAAGAAGCAAAGCCCAAGAACCCGAAATGACCAATCCAACTGATAAAAGCATAAGCACGCCCCAACAGTGTGGGTGGCCAGTCTGCTGCTAGAAAATAGCGGCTTCCGATCACCAGTGATGCCAGTATATTAAATAAAGCAAACCAGTGACCCCAAGTGATCATCTGGGAAACTTTTTCACGGTAGCGCGGGCCAGTTTTCAGCATCGGGTTCTTGCGACTCCTGTTATTGCAGTTTTTCTTCTTTCACAGAAGAGAGCAATGCATCGGCAAAAGAGCGCGCAATTACTTTACGCTGCTGCGGTGCAATGCTGGAGTTGATCAGGTTAGTGACCATGTTGCCTAAGACCATCAGTGAAAGATCCACCGGAACTTGATGACGCTCCAGAGTTTCAATCATATCAGTCAGAATATTTTCGACTTTTTCGTCGCTGTAACGTGATTCTTGTGCCATTCGCGTGTGCTCATAACGAAGTTTTAGCGCCACATGATACCTAAACTGGTCACTGATTTCCGCATTTTTGTGCGTTGAACATTGATTGAACCCATTTGGCTTTGTATACATGCGTTCTCATCTTGCGTAGAGCCAAAGGCAGTGCTTCAATACCCGATCAAAGAAAAGATCCAGACGCAGAGAGGATAAAAGAACAATATGAGCCTGAAGGTCAACCACATTGCATTACATCAGCTGGTAAAGCGTGATGAGAATACACTCGATATCATGTTACGCGACTCCCCGCTACCGATTAATGATGCGGTTGAGCAGATGATGGAAGAGCTGCATCGGGTTTATTCTGCCAAAGCAGGAAAAGCTTACGGTCTGTTTAATTCAGAAAGCATTTTTGCACAAACATTGCAAAATTGGGTGACTGAGCCGGCAGATTTTCTCGCCTTTTCACGTATGGCAACCGAACAATTGCGTGATCAATTGGCAAAATACCCGTTTGCCGAGAGTGGGGTTGTGGTGCTGTGCCATTACCGCTATCTGGCTTCAGAATACTTACTGATTGCCCAGCTTAACAACTGTGTCAGTATGCGTGTCAATGAACTGCTTGATGTCAGCACGACTCACTATCTTGATATCACACATTTAGATATCGCTGCACGTATTGATCTTACCGAATGGCAAAGTAACCCAGATTCTCAGCGTTATCTGACTTTTGTTAAAGGGCGAGTAGGGCGCAAAGTGTCTGATTTTTTCATGGATTTTCTCGGCGCAGCGGAAGGGCTAGACACCAAAGCGCAGAATCGTGGCTTATTACAAGCGGTTAATGACTACTGTGCCGAAGCGCAGTTAGATAAAGAAGAGCGACAAGAGTATCGGCAAAAAGTGTATGCCTACTGTAATGAGCAATTACAAGCCGGTGATGAGATAGAACTTAAAGATCTCTCAAATGTATTGCCGGAAGTGGCTGAGCAGAATTTTTATCAGTTTGCGGAACAGCAAGATTATGCACTGGAAGAGAGCTTTCCAGCCGACAGATCGACTTTACGCCAACTGACTAAATTTACCGGCAGCGGCGGTGGGATAACCTTGAGCTTTGATGCTCTGCTACTCGGTGAGCGTATTTACTGGGATGCCACAACAGATACCCTGACGATCAAAGGCACTCCGCCAAACCTGCGTGACCAATTGCAACGTCGGTCAACGGGAAAATAACATTCGATGATCCGTCATGGCCGATCTGCGCCCACAAAAAACGCCGCATAATGCGGCGTTTTTCTTTCGAACAAAGTACGCGAAATTAAGCGCGAACGAAGTCGATGTGCGTTACTTTTGGCTTGAACGCGTGACGCTGCATAG
>NZ_JBOFRH010000555.1:0-1153 GCF_051650925.1 Plesiomonas sp. | reverse complement strand
CTCCAACTCAACATGTGGGCAACGCGAACGAAATGCAAAAATAATATCAGGGAAATAAACAGCACTGATCACAGGGGGTAAACCTACCCGTAATGTACCAGTAATATCTTCACCCATATCATGCAGCTCTTTGTACAGATTACGCTCTTGCTGAAGAATATTTTCCGCATAACGTAATAAAATATGCCCTCTCTCTGTTAAACGTACTCCTCTGGGTTCACGAATGAGTAACTCTCCCCCAACCTTATCCTCAAGTTGCTTAATCGCGCGGCTGATGGCTGGCTGTGTAACATGCAATATTTCTGTTGCTCGACCAAACCCATTCTGCCGAATAACCTCAACAAAGTAGTGCAATTCTCGTAATTTCATTGGTTTACCATATTGAATAACTTTTTGTTATGGGTTGGATAAAAACAAAGCATTTCCATTATGGGGATAAGCGGCAAATACTGCAAATACAGACGAGACATCTTTCAATATTGCAATAAGGAAACCTCATTATGGCTAAAACGGTTGTTCAACATCTGCTATCACGTTTGTATGATTTGGGTATTACCGATATTTTCGGGGTGCCTGGCGATTATGCATTCCCGATTGAAGATGCGGTGTGTGAAGATGCGCGTTTACGGTGGATTGGTAACTGTAATGAACTTAATGCGGCATATGCCGCTGATGGTTATGCACGAATTCATGGTATGGCCGTGTTAAACACAACGTTTGCGGTTGGTGAGCTGAGTGCTATCAACGGGATAGCGGGTGCGTTTGCAGAGTCTTTACCTATTTTTCATCTTGTTGGTATGCCATCAAGTACGGTTCAAGCATCGGGTGCTATTGTGCATCACACATTAGGTAATGGGCATTTTGATCTGTTTTCTGATGCGACTAAACATTTTGTGTGTGCACATACTATTTTAACACCTGACAACTGTGTTACAGAAACTGAACGAGTGATTACTGCTGCACTGCGTTACCGTAAACCTGTTTATATTGGCTTGCCGAGTGATTATGCTGAAATGCCGATTGTTGAGTCGGCCATACCCGAAAATATTTATGAGTTATCTGCCGCGATGCCACAAAGTGATGCTGCCGAACTTCATTCAGCGGTAGAGGCCATTGCACAGTGTCTCACTCAATCAGTAAAACCATGTGTATT
>NZ_JBOFRH010000554.1:0-2967 GCF_051650925.1 Plesiomonas sp. | reverse complement strand
CAGTGTTGCTCAATCAGCGGAATAAAGATCTCAGGCGAAAGCAGCTCAGTTTTGCTGTAGTGCCAACGCAGCAGCGCTTCCACCCCGATACAGCGCTTGTTGCGGCTGTCGATCAGCGGCTGATAGTACATCTGCAAACGTTGCTGGCGAATCGCCGCGCTCAGCGCAAAGCTGACATGCTGGCGCAAGCTATAGAGCCGGAAAGCCAGCATTGCACCGCACAGGCCGAGCAGCAAAGCTATCTGCAATGGCATACCCAGCAGCAACGGCAATAGCTGTATCCCGCTTGGGCCATACAGGTGCAGTACAAACTCATGGTTCTGATCTTTCCAGCTAAAGCGCGGCTGCGGCAGCGTGCTTATCTCCATCAAACGGCCACTCTCACCAAGGGCGGCGACCGTACCAATTTGTAATGCCAGTTGATCAACAAACGGTGGGCGCGGTTGCAGCAGTTGATGGCTCAATGCATAAATATCATGGATAGAGAGCACTCCCTGATCCGTTTTACCGGGTGTCAGTTGCCAGTGCACAATCAGTGGGTAGCCGCCTAGAGGGTCATAGCTGAACATCAGGCCATGTGCGTGTTGCAGTAGCTGGGGCAAAATCGGGGCAACAACCTGACTCTCATCTGCAAGGTTGGCGGAAGTACAATACACCTGCCCATGACGAAGCAGTAGGTAACTGCGTACCTCGCGATCACGCGTGGCGGCTTGCTGTAGTTCACCGCGAATATTGTCACACGGCTGACCAATTTGTCTGCGTAAAGACTCGTGCCAGCGCTTGTTAAACAGCCGCTGGTTAAGAATATCATCACTGATCTGGTTCAAGGTCAGTTGCTGCTGCTGACGGGCTTGCTCCTGCAACTGCAAAAAACTACTCAGCAGGGATAACAGCACACAAAATAAGCCAACCAAAAGCGCAAGGCTTAGGCGGCGCTGGGTGTAGTGCTTGTGCAGTAGCGAGTCATAGGTCATGAAGCGAAAGCCTGTATCCTTAATATTATCGTCAGATTTTTTACCACCGCGCGAGTAAATGAACAGAGGCGAAGAAGCTGATGGAAATATAATCGACTGAGTGTAACAAATTGAGGTAACAACCTGAACCGCAGTGTGCACTCTGTCGAGCCAGCGCCGGTTTTATTGTCATACATATTAACCGCTATACCTGATCGCGCTGATCGCAAGCCGTAGCGAGTGGGCAGCAGTTGCGAGCTTGTTAGAATTAATATGCATCAAGATGATTAAAGGTAGAGTAGCGTTTTTTTACCGGAAACCGGTAGTGAGATTGTGCGGTGAGCCGAAGCTTTGCCCGTGTCGCGTGCTGTTGTATCGGCTAAATCAGAAGATAAAGATCAACGGCTGATGGGGGATACACACCAGCCGTTGACCGCTTGCTGCCATATGATCCCAGTCTGTGAGTGCCGCTGGGGTTCTGGTCAGTAATTTTTGCTTATTATTCTGATGGGTTACTCTGGAACAACCCAGTTAACACTGAAATGGCCAGTACCTTCTGGTGTCATCGCTTCAGTCATCCACGGCAACAGCGTTTGCATTTGGCTTTCTAGCTGCCACGGCGGGTTAATCACTATCATGCCGGAAGCGGTCATTCCGCGATGATCAGAATCGGGTTTGATGCCTAATTCAATTTGCATGATGCGGCGGATCCCGGTCTCTTCCAGTTGGCGCAGCATACGTTTGATATTCTGGCGCAACACAACCGGATACCAAATAGCATACACACCGGTAGCAAAACGCTTATGCCCTTCAACAATCGCCTCGACCACGCGCTGATAATCCTCTTTCAGCTCGTAAGGCGGGTCAATCAGCACCAAGGCACGGCGCTCTTTCGGTGGAAGTTGTGATTTTAACTGCGGATAACCGTCGGTGCGTTTTGCAGTAGCGCGCTCATCACGTGAAAACTCACTGCGCAGCAGCGGAAAATCACTTGGGTGCAGCTCGGTTAGCAGCATCCGATCTTGCGCCCGCAACAGATGTTGGGCAATCAGCGGCGAACCCGGATAGTGGAACAGTTGCGGGCCGCGGTTGACCGCTTTTACTGCCGAAATATACGGAGCCAGCAGCTCAGGAATATCATCACGCTGCCAGATCCGCGCAATGCCCTCAAGGTACTCACCGGTCTTGGTTGCATGGTCGCTTTTTAAGTAGTAACGGCCCGCACCCGAGTGGGTATCAAGATACAGAAACGGCTTATCTTTCTGCTTGAGCGCTTCAATAATCAGCGATTGAACGCTGTGCTTGAGAACATCGGCATAATTGCCGGCGTGAAAACTGTGTCGATAGCTGAGCATGATAACCTCTCTCTTTGATCGCACATTATGCCTGAGTCACCATTGAATTTCGCCTGTTGTGTCGCCATCTTATACAGAGATACTTTATTTTAAGGATAACTGACCATGAGCAACCCGCTGCTGAGCTTCAACGGATTACCGCCGTTTTCCCAGATCAAACCGGAGCAGGTTGTTCCGGCGGTCGAGCAGGCTATTGCCGAATGCCGCGCTGAAGTTGACCGCGTACTGGCACACGGCGCGCCTTTTACGTGGGAAAACTTGTGCGAACCGCTGGCCGAAGTTAATGATCGCCTTAGCCGCTTATGGTCACCCGTAGGCCATTTAAACTCCGTTAAAAACAGCCCTGAACTGCGTGATGCCTACCAGCAGTGTTTGCCGCTGTTGTCAGAGTACGGCACTTGGATGGGGCAACATGCCGATTTGTATCAAGCCTACAAAAGCCTGCACGATAGCAAAGCGTTCAGCCAGTTAACCGGCGCGCAGCGCAAAGCAGTAGAAAACAGCCTGCGCGATTTTGAACTCTCAGGTATCGCGCTAAACCCCGAACAGCAACAGCGTTACGGGGAAATTATGGCGCGGTTATCGGCGTTGTCGAACCAGTTTAGTAACCATGTGCTCGATGCCACCATGGGCTGGAGCAAGCTGGTCACTGATGTTGC
>NZ_JBOFRH010000553.1:0-1891 GCF_051650925.1 Plesiomonas sp. | reverse complement strand
TGTAGGGTCAGAAATAATGGCCGCCCATGCCGATACTCCAACAAAGGAGGGATGGGTAATGGCTGAGACGGCCCGGTTGCCGCCTCCAGTTTCAGTGCCGGATAGACAGCCCCGGCACACACAGATGCTCCGGTCAGCTGTAAAAAACGTCGACGACTGAGAGCCATGATATCTCCGAAAACAAAATGATCCCGCGCCAGCCCTCGGCGGTCCCATCACCAGCCCGCGCTGGCGACGAACCGAGGAGCCGGCGCGCATGAATAAACCACGATAGCCTGCCAAGGCAAGCAAGATACGACTTACGCCGCGCGACCTTGACGTTCGCGCTCGGCCACTTCGGCATTCAACTGCGCAATTTTATCGGCCGCCATCTGATGACACAGCGCCGCCAGCTCACGCACATTTTCACGGGTGTAACCGGTAGTATCGATAGGAGGCAACATCTCAACGATCACATGCCCGTTATTCCAACGGTTCAGATTCACTTTGTTGTGCTGCTCAGAGGCGCACACAATCACCACCGGCACTCCAGCAGCAATCGCCGCATGGAAAGCCCCGGTTTTAAATGGCAACAAACCACGGCCACGGCTACGGGTTCCTTCTGGGAACATCCATACCGAAATATTGCGCTCTTTGATTTTGTCTACCACCTGAGAAATGGTGTCATGCGCCTTACTACGGTTATTTCGATCAATCAAAATGTTACCGGTGAGCCAGTACAGTTGACCAAAGAACGGGATCCACAGCAGGCTCTTTTTACCCACCGTCACCGTACGCGGCAACACCATGCCCGAGACAGTCACCATGTCGTAATTATTCTGGTGATTGGCGATATACACGCTGTCACCGAATTGCTCGAACCCTTGCGGGAAACGACGCTCAACTTTCAGTCCCATGACCCGATCTAATTTGCTAAACAGATGGGCGAACGTATACACATGACGTGGATTACGAGGGCTAAACAGACAATATAAACTGCCACCGATACACAGCAGCAACGCATACAGCAATACAATAATGGCGCGAACTACAACTAGCATAATCACCTCAGGCTTACAGCTGTGCGCTAGTATAACCACTTCAGCAAAAAACTCATCGCTCAACTACAGAGTTTTGCTTGCGCGCCCGCGCTTTATGCTCTACCGAAGTGACAGATAAAGCGTGGTCGCCCTCGCTACGCAGCCCGCTAATACATGAGTCAACGTTCGTGACATAGAGTTCGCAATACAACGCAGTAAACATCGCCGAGATCTAAGCATTGAGAGCCGAATCATCCATTCGCGCACCATCAGGCTCGTTATCTCTATTCTCTCGCTCAGCCTCACTGCCTTAATTCGGCGCCCCAGTCTTTGCTATTATTTCGGTGCAAGCCGCTAACGTAGGCACATTTATATTCAGCTTGGATGCGTAATAAAATAGTTAACCTGCTCAGCGCAATGATTAAATTATTTCCCCGACATACTGGGAGATAAATCGAGAAAATTCATAATCACCCAGCAAAACTGCATATTTTTACTGGGTGACAATATTTACACGGCAACACTCTATTTTGTTAGCATTTTCGCCATTTATTTCATATTTAGCGAAGTTCATCTGTAAGCTGTGGGTGGATTTTTCTTTGTTAACAAGGCGGATCACTGAGAGTCCATATTTTATCTTTGATTACACTGCGATGTGCTTTTTATGCGCCGTTATACCCTTTTGAGCCCGATATTTGTGTTATAGACTGAGTCAGGATTTTATCTCACCCAGATTCATGTTACTCCGAGGGATGTATGCGGCTAACTGATTTAAAGCAACTGTATTATTTTAGTCTGGTGTATCAAGAACAAAATCTCAGTAAAGCCGCGAATAAAGCGTTTATTACCCAATCGGCATTATCTCAACAATT
>NZ_JBOFRH010000552.1:0-2924 GCF_051650925.1 Plesiomonas sp. | reverse complement strand
TACTGGTATTTCTGATCCAGCTGCAAAGCGTGTTTGATGCGCATGCTTGGCTCGCCCAAATCCTGATTGTGGTGATATTTACCGCGATCTCATTAATTGCTTGGTTTGTCTTTCGTAAGAAAAACCGTAATAGCCGTGACTATCACAAATACTTATGGCGACTGTTTTGGCAAATCAGCTCACCGGTAATCTTGTGGAGTATCTTCATTCTGAGCAGTACGCAGTTACTCAGAATTGTCGCCAATGAGTTTATGCCATCACTTAGCGGTATTATCGGTGATATTCGCTTATTTGCCGTGATTTGGGTGATGGTTCGTGGGATTTTCAAATACCTGAACTCGGTTGAGAAAGTGCAAATTATGCACGGCAAAGACTCAACCACCGTGAGTGCCATCACCAAGCTCAGCAAGTTCTCAGTGCTCTTGCTATTTTCGCTGATCATCGCCGATTACTTTGGCGTCAGCTTTTCTGGATTACTGGCTTTCGGTGGGACAGGAGCCATCATCATCGGTTTAGCCGGTAAAGATATCCTGTCAAACTTCTTCAGCGGCTTGATGATCTACATTGACCGGCCATTTAATGTCGGGGATTGGGTCAGCTCTCCAGATAGAAATATTGAAGGCACCGTGCAGTCGATCGGCTGGCGATTAACCAAAATCTTTACGTTCGACAACCGCCCACTGTATGTCCCCAACTCGGTATTTTCGAACATCAGCGTTGAAAACCCAGGGCGCATGACCAACCGTAGAATCACCGCCACCATTGGTCTGCGCTATGAAGATGCAGAGAAAATGGATGATGTTGTGAACGCAGTCAGAATCTATTTACAGCAACACGATGCCATCGATCAAACGCAAGATTTACTGGTCAGTTTCAATGAGTTCGGCGCATCATCACTGAACTTTTCCATCTACTGTTTCACTAAAACCAGCGATTGGGCTGAGTGGCTAGCCATCCAACAACAAGTCTTTTTGCGCATTATTACCTTGATTAAAGAGCAGGGCGCGGCATTAGCATATCCTGGCGAAACCGTGTTTTTGCAATCGGTACCGCTAAACCGACCGGGAAATGCTGGCTCAGGTTCGAGTAACGGCGGAGCCGGCTCAGTGACTCTCAAATCCTAGCGTTGAGTTCAAAGATAACTATCGCTAATGGCAGGCTTAAAATTAGCCAGTAACATCAAAGAAAAACGGGTTTACCGGTACATTTTACTGAGCGCGACACTTAGCACAGTAAACATGCGGTAAACCCGTTTCAGTTCGTGATGTTCGTGGTGTTCGTTTTACGGAAATACTGCCGGATCAACTCAGCGTATATGACGACCACCATCGACATGCAATGTGCGTCCGGTAACGTAGCTGCTGCGTAGCAAATACGACACCGCCTCGATAATCTCTTGTTCGCCCGGCGCGCATTGCATCACTGATTTATCCAAGGCTTTTTGTTTGTACTCGTCTGAGTCTTGCGGATTGAACATAATCAAAGCCGGAGCAATCGCATTCACCTTAACTGCTGGCGCAAATTTCTTGGCAAACGAAAGAGTCATGTTCTCCAACGCCGCTTTACTCGCTGCGTATGCAATGTGTTTATCACTGCCTTTTTCCACCACATAATCGGTAAAGTGGATGATGTCCGCTTTTGGTGCAAAAGACTTATCTAACAGATGGTTAAGAAGATAGGGGGTTTTGACATGAATTTGCATCATCGCATCTAACGCATGTGACAGTGTCACGGCATCATGTCCATCTTTTTCCCATGCCGAGGCATTGTGCACCAATGCGCGAATTGAGGCATTTCCCCATTCCTTCAGTTGCTGGGAAACCTGTTCTGCAAACTCGTTAATCCCGCGATCTGTACTAAAATCAGCATACAGGCAGCAGACGCCACGCTCGCGAAGCTCTTCCAATTCAGGGTATTCACTCCGGTAACTGATGATAACGCGTTTAGCTTGCTCGCTAAAAAAGCGGGTCAGCGCATAGCCAATCCGGCGCGCGCCACCGGTAATGATATAAACCTCATTGCTCATTTCTGACTGCATGACATGTATCTGTTCGGTGAAGGTGATATGCTGTATTGATATCCTGAAATGCGCCACAGCTCAACATCTGAATCGGATTTTTGCTTTACCACTCTGATAGATAAGGTCAAAATCAGGGAGAAGGAGGATTATCGGGTTATGGCAATGGTAGACACTGATACTGTCGAGAGCCGTACAGTAGTGACGTTTGACTACACGGCGTTTTTGGCTGAGTCCTGTAAGAAGAAATGGAGTTTCATTGATGCGATTTACAGTGTAATACCATTATTTGGATTTGTGCTTAACAGTCAGATAAATAAAGATAAAAAGACAGAGGATCGTTTGCGTGATTTAGCGCTGCAAATTCTGTCTACGCAAATCAGCGATGAAAACAATATCGCCCGTCTGATCAGACTGGCCAAACAGCAAAAAATTACCCATCTTCGGGTGTGCTTGCCTTATGCGTTAAACGCATCTCAGCTTTCATCTATCGAAAAAGAGTGCCCATCGGCACAACTTCAGCAGCAAGATGAGTTCCTTGATGTGAATATTCACTGAGCACGTTGTGTGTCATTCAGAAGATCAATTCTGAGCATAGAACTTAGATAGCAGCTATAAAAAAACCGGCGGTATATGCCGGTTTTTTTTGCTCTCACATCCAGAAATGAAATGATGATAGGGTTAGGAAATGCCTTGTGACAGCAACCATGCCGCTGGCAATACACTCAACAACAGCAGGGAAACCCCAACGCGATCCATCTTCTTCAGTGGCGTACATTCGCAATCATTACGGCGCGCATAGAAGAAAATCAGCAAGCCTGGAGCATACATCAGCACTGACATCATCAGATGAGTCAGACCTGATGCGTACAGCAACCAGATCCCATAAATACACGCACCTGCACCA
>NZ_JBOFRH010000551.1:0-1865 GCF_051650925.1 Plesiomonas sp. | reverse complement strand
GTTACGTGGCCGATCTGCTGCACGTTGACCGCTATTCCCACGTCATGCACTTGGTTTCGCGGGTTATCGGGACATTACGCTACGATCTTGATGCGCTGCACGCTTATCAGGCCAGTATGAATATGGGCACGCTTACCGGTGCACCAAAAATACGTGCCATGCA
This sequence comes from Plesiomonas sp., assembly GCF_051650925.1. NCBI lineage: Bacteria > Pseudomonadati > Pseudomonadota > Gammaproteobacteria > Enterobacterales > Enterobacteriaceae > Plesiomonas > Plesiomonas sp. The sequence goes on along the minus strand of NZ_JBOFRH010000551.1, from coordinate 1,702 downwards.
GCTAATTTATGAAACTGAGCAGCGAAAACGCGGCAGTTATGGCGGCGCAGTGGGCTATATGACCGGACACGGTGATCTCGATACCTGTATCGTGATTCGATCAGCCTATGTTGAAAACCAGATAGCCCATGTGCAGGCCGGAGCTGGCGTGGTGTACGACTCTATACCGCAAGCAGAAGCTGATGAAACCCGCACTAAAGCGCAGGCCGTATTATCAGCCATTATTCGTGCCCATAATTTTCAGATCACGGAGTCAGCAGCATGCTAACAGAATCGGCACCCGTATCTACCCCTATCAATAGCCAGCCGATCAATATCGTACTGCTGGATAATTTTGACTCTTTTACCTACAACTTGGTTGACCAATTTCGGATGCTCGGTTGCCATGTCACCGTCTACCGCAACAGTGTCGGTGTTGCACAAATTACGGCAGCATTAGCTGCACTTGAGAACCCGATTGTGGTGCTCTCACCCGGCCCTGGCGAACCGGCAAAAGCCGGTTGTATGCCAGCATTGATTGCCGAACTCAAAGGGCGTATTCCGATGATTGGGATCTGTCTGGGGCATCAGGCACTGATTGAGGCTTACGGTGGCAATGTTGGTCGTGCCGGTGAAATTGTGCACGGTAAAGCATCGGCCATCACCCATGATGGCTGCGGCATGTTTGCCGGTTTAGCCCAACCGTTGCCGGTAGCCCGTTACCACTCTTTGGCTGGCTCGATCATTCCTGCCGAGTTGGTGGTAAATGCTCAATATAACGGGATCCCGATGGCGATTCGCCAGGATACTGATCGGGTTTGCGGCTTTCAATTTCATCCTGAATCTATTCTGACCACGCAAGGGGCGATATTACTGGCGAACACATTACGCTGGGTTATGCAGCCATTTATTCTATCCTGCCATGATCACGCTGAAGCGGAATACACCGAGTAAATACTGTCAGCCTGAAAATGATAACAGGCAAAAAGATCAAGACGTTAACGGACAAGCACAACGCGAAAAGGATATCCAGATGCATACCACGATCAGCGCCATTATTGATACTCTGTTTCGGCAAGAAGCGCTCTCGCGCGAGCAGAGTCATACCCTGTTTGACGCTATTATTCGGGGTGAAATAGAGGCTGTGCCACTGGCCGCCATCTTGATCGCGCTGAAAATCAAAGGTGAAACGCCGCAAGAGATTGCCGGTGCAGCCTCGGCTCTGCTGCACAATGCCCAACCGTTCCCCCGCCCAGACTATCCGTTTGCCGATATTGTGGGTACGGGCGGTGATGGTGCGAGCACCATTAATATCTCGACGGCCAGCGCATTTGTTGCCGCCTGTTGCGGCATTAATGTTGCCAAACACGGTAACCGCAGTGTATCGAGCTTAACCGGATCATCTGATTTACTTGCGGCTCTCAATATCAATATCAACATGTCAGCACAAGATTCACGCGCTGCACTTGATGAGCTTGGGGTCTGCTTCCTATTTGCCCCGCAATACCACAGCGGTGTTCGCCATGCCATGCCCGTTCGCCAGCAACTCAAAACCCGCACCCTTTTTAATGTGCTCGGCCCGCTGATAAACCCTGCCCGTCCTGCCGTACAGCTGATGGGAGTTTACTCCCCAACCCTGTTACTGCCGATTGCACACACGTGGCAAGAGCTTGGTTTTCAGCGCGCAGCAGTGGTGTATGGCGCAGGGTTGGATGAGGTGGCT
>NZ_JBOFRH010000550.1:0-1459 GCF_051650925.1 Plesiomonas sp. | reverse complement strand
CTCGGTACAAGGTGGCCCAAATCCATAAGAATGGCCATAAAACGTGCAGAGTGAACAGGCTGACCCAGCCCGCAACATGGATGGCATCTTGGTGTGGATGGTTACGTTTTTGCGCGATGTGGTAAGGAATATCGTGAATGACGATCACCCCGTAAAATATGGTGAGCACCACAAAAACCAAGATCCCCAAAGCAAAATAATCGAGGAACATAGGAAGCTCCTTAAATAATTTATGAAATTTTTGCTGCTATTATTTAATGCAGTGAATTAGTTTTGTGGTAATTCATTCATTTTCTGCATATTGATATAGACATTTATTGATGAAAGTTCAATTTGCTCGTTGCTGATAGCTCCATCTTATTTAAAAGCAGTGGACTATAGCAAAAAAAGTACTTAGCCAACATGAATTATTCATTTTAAGGTATACAAAATAATTGGTGTTATTTTGTTGACAATTCAAGTTGTTATGCTGTGCTTTGTCGGTTGGTTGCGTATTTTAGATATCTATTTATTCAGTGAATGAAGGCGTAGTCTATTAATTCATTTATTGCCACTAATAAATGAATGCTCTTTCAGTGTCGCTGTAACGTTCTTATGACAGCTATATTCTACAATGCGATGAGATAACAAATTGCACCGTATAAATGTATTAGCGTTAGTGCACTCTCAACGAAGCGACAATCAGAGTTAACGGATGAAGTAAGGCATAGCATGAACAAAATAACGTTAAGTTGTGTTTTATGCATGGTATGGAGCGGGTTGTTGAGCGCGCCGAGTGATGCTCAGTCATTGTTACAAAATGATGAGCTGGTTCGAAAACGAATTAACGCTGCCGCCAGTTTGCTCAGTTTCACGGTCGTGCCGGATGTGACGACCAGCAATTTGTCAGTGGCGTCCGGTAATGTGAATGATGACGATGTTGGTATGCGCCTGACTCAGTTTGGTGGCGGCGCAACCTTAAGTAGCGATTTCCCGCTGTATGCCGAAGGCACCATGGGCTATAGCCGTTATGATCCGCGTTTTATTGTCACCTCGGGTGAAGAGGTGCGCAGTGTGCCGTTTCGTTGGAATGCCTTTTCGGCGGCTGGAGGATTGGGTTGGGATTTTCCCTTGCGTGAGCATTTGGTGCTGCGCCCAATCTTGAATATTTCGTTGGGTACGGTGGCCAGTGATGTGTTGATTGGCCGCCTGATTTTGGAAAATCGCACCGGACGAGAGTTGGCTTTCCTAGATGGCGGCAGTATGAGCTTTTATGGCTATGGCGGCTCGTTAATGTTGGATTATGAATTTTTCTCTGATGCCTATGACATGGATGTGGAGGCGCGTTACTCCAACATCCGTCTCGAGCCATTTCAAAAAGATGACCGTGCGGTGGCCGGTGGCGCGTCGGCCGAGCAGTTGAATCTCTATTTTCGTACCCGTATCCCAACCGGAATGCACCTTTTTGAGCGCCCGGTGC
>NZ_JBOFRH010000549.1:0-3288 GCF_051650925.1 Plesiomonas sp. | reverse complement strand
AGCCAGATAGTGAGTGTTTTTTTGTGCGAGGGTGACGAGAAACTGATCAGTTCTGCGGTGAGTTTTTTTCCGAACTGAGTATACTAGCCCACAGCTGTGAACCAGAGGTGATTATGCTTGTTGTTTTCCGTACCCTTATTGTTGTGTTGTATGCTTTGTTAGTGTCTATCTGCGGTAGCCTGTACTGCCTGTTTAGCCCACGCAACCCGCGCCATGTTTATACTTTCGGGCGTTTATTCAGTAAACTTGATCGTATTTTGGGGCTGCGTGTTGAACGGCGTTTTGCTCAGAATTCTGATCAATTCGGTAACTGTATTTATATTGCCAACCATCAAAATAATTACGATATGGTGACTGTATCGGGCATGGTGATGCCGCGTACGGTGACTGTCGGTAAAAAAAGCCTATTGTGGATACCTTTTTTTGGCCAATTATATTGGCTAACCGGCAATATTTTAATTGACCGGAAAAACCGCTCAAAAGCGCACGACACTATTGCGCAAATTGTAGAGAAAATAAAAAATCGTAATATTTCGGTATGGATGTTTCCTGAAGGCACACGTAGCCGTGGGCGTGGATTAATGCCGTTTAAAACCGGTGCATTTCATGCGGCGATTGCCGCCGGTGTGCCGGTAGTATTAATTTGTGCATCAGAGCAGCATAATAAAGTCAGATTAAATCGCTGGAATAATGGCGAGGTGATTGTTGAAATGTTACCTCCGATTGATACAGCAGGTTATAGCCGCGAAAATGTGCGTGAATTAGCCGAGCATTGCCATCAATTAATGGCCGATAAAATAGCTCAGTTGAATGCAGAAGTGGCGGCACGTCAATCACATTAATCTATTTTTAGTGTGATATACATTTAGGGCTTATATCCCGCTGACCTGCTGTTATGATCCGGTATAAATGCCTGTAGATTTACAGGCCCTTTCATTTATCCATCAGGGCATGATCACGATATTGATCACGCCCTGATAGGTGATTTGACCACGCGATACTGTTTTTAGATTCGGAGAGAGAGATGTCTGTCAGCCGTCGACGTTTTTTGCAGCTTACGGGGGCTACCTTATGTGCAGGCGCTGCCTATCCGGCATTAAAAGTGCAAGCAGAGTCGGATGCAAGTAGTCAAAAACTGCCTATTCCGCCGTTGCTGGAGTATCGTCACGGGCGGCCGCTGTTTTTGACACTGCAATCCACACAGTGGGCATTTAACGGTGCAATGGCCTCTTCAGTATGGGGCATTAATGGTCGCTATCTGGGGCCAACCGTACGGGTTCGCCGTGGTGACAACGTCAAACTGATCTACAGTAATCGGTTGGATGAAGCGGTTTCCATGTGCGTACAGGGGTTGCGAGTACCCGGTATTCTTGATGGCGGTAACGCGTGGCTGATGGCACCGAAAAAAGAGTGGGCACCAATTTTACCGATCCGACAAGTCGCATCAACCTGTTGGTATCATGCTGACACGCAGGGCCAGATGGCCTCGCAGGTCTACCGTGGTTTAGCCGGCCTATGGCTGGTGGATGACGATAATACCCGTGATCTACGTCTGCCTAAGCACTATGGCGTGGATGATCTGCCACTGATTTTGCAAGACAAGCGCTTTAATGCCTTTGGTGAGCCTAAATATGAGCCAGATGAGGGCGGATTTCTAGGCAATATTTTGCTGGTCAATGGCGTGCAATCACCGTTTATGGAAGTCTCACGCGGCTGGGTGCGTTTGCGGTTAGTCAATGCGGCCAATGCACGCCGATTGACCTTGCAACTCAGTGATGGCCGCCCGATGCAGATTATTGCCGGTGATGCTGGCTTATTGCCTGCACCGGTCACGGTAACGCAATTTACCCTTGCTCCGGGTGAGCGGCGGGAAGTGTTGGTTGATTTAACCAGTGGTGATGAAGTCTCTTTAACGGCCGGTGAAACGGCAACGATGATTGAGCGCTTTAAAGGCTTTTTTGAAGACTCCTCGACACTGGTCTCTTCGCTGGTGCTGACGTTAAAACCAGAAGGGTTACTGCCGCTGATGACCGATAAATTGCCAGAAACGCTGCCGTCAGACGATTTTGGCCTGACCAATATTGAGCGTACCCGTACCTTGCGTCTGGGGAATGCGAAAAATCCAGGGATTAATGGCGCGCTTTGGGATGCAAATCGGATTGATATTACAACCCGTGTTGGTGCAGTAGAGCGTTGGATGGTGAGCACAGTGACACCACAACCCTTTAGGCTGCACGGTGCAGCATTCCGAGTGCAATCGGTCGACGGTCTGCCGCCAAAAGCCGAGGATAAGGGGTGGAAAGATACGGTGTGGATTGAAAATGAGGTGGAGTTGATTGTGCGCTTTGATCAGCCTTCCACCGCAAAAACACCATTCCGTTACCACAGCGGTATTCTTGAGTTGGCCGATGCTGGTTGTATGGGACAGTTGGTGGTCAGTGAAGGGTAAGCTCCCCGTACTCACCGTGATTGCCCGATAAAAAAACGCCACACAGCCAGTATCTCTGGTGATGTGTGGCGTTTTTTTTATGCTGTTAGCCGTTATCAGAGATAATTAGTGTCATTGATGACGCTAATTATCTTCGTAGTATTGGCTTGCCAGCGGGAAGGTTAGTGCCCTGTTTGTTTAGCTGCGGCGCAGGGCAATTGCTTCAATTTCAATTTTTACATCTTTTGGTAGACGTGCCACTTCAACACATGAACGGGCAGGGAATGTGGCATTGTGCTCAACAAAGAAAGCTTCGTAGACCGCATTGACGGTCGCAAAGTCATTCAGATCTTTGACAAAAACAGTCATTTTCACAATATCAGCAACACGCAGGCTACCTGCTTCAACGATAGCACGCACATTTTCCAATGATTGGCGGGCTTGTGCCGCGATATCATCAGGGATCTCACCGGTTGCCGGATTCACTGGGATCTGGCCAGAGGTCAGGATCATGCTGCCCAGATCAACGCCTTGTACGTAAGGGCCAATGGCGGCAGGGGCTTTTTCCGTATTGATAATGTGGCTCATCTGTTTTCCTTTTTAATCATACCAACGAGAATTTGCCTGCAAGTATAGAGGCTGTTGCGTGTGAAACCCAGCTTCCAGTGTAACAGCCTGTATGTGGCTGACCGAGCCTTAAGATTGTTCGGTGACAACATCACTGGCGAACACTTTCTCGCAATATTTGCATTTTAACAGGATGTTACCCTGCTGCTTGCGTACGCTAAAACCGGAGTTAATCGGTTCACTGTGGCTGATACAATTACTGTTTGGACAACTGAGTACCCGCTCAATAAATT
>NZ_JBOFRH010000548.1:0-20418 GCF_051650925.1 Plesiomonas sp. | reverse complement strand
CGGCCACACCTGGCCCTGAAATACAAAACGCCCGATGATGTTCATCAGGCATTTTACAGACAGAAAACTGTCAACTTATATCAGGACTAGTCAAATCCGCCGGAAACTTCTAATGCCTTTAATTGATATATTTACCATGCGCGGTATGACTCCATGTGTGGAGGAGCATCTGTTGTCGAGGTGTCATTGGGACTTAAAACTCTACTCTCTTACAGAGAAACATACTGAGTTGGATGGAGCAAACCTGTTGTATGCAATCACCGATCGCGCAAGATCTATCTCAAGGTCTGTGTAGAGGAGAGCGCATCATAATGTAATTTTATGAGCGATTATTAGTGAAAGCATAAGGCGTTGATTTTAATGTGATTTTAAACATCGGATTTTGAGGTCGTTACGGACAAAAAATCTGGCTGTTTTTATGCAAAATCACGCCTTTAAATACACTGATGTGAATAATTTTTTCTCTTTATTAATCAAAAGCTTAAAATCAATCGAAATTCTTGCTGTATAAGAAAAAACGTAAAATTTCCCTTTAAAATCATACAGATAAAAAAGAGGCCAGACACGATTCCTGTATCTGGCCCAGGGGAATGGCTCTTTGTAGAGCCGTGCGCTAACTGGTGGAGTAAATCAGTGATTCGTCATCTCAGTGAGTAACAATTAACTCATAGTCTTAAGCGTAGTGAAGATATGCAAGAAATCCAGCAACTGAATACAATTTTTATAAAATTGTCAGATTGACCTGTTTTCTTGCTATTTATCTTCTACTGTTTTTGGCTTGATTCTGCTCTATTACTGTTACTCTTGCTCCAGCGGAATTGCCGTTGTCCAGTTATTGGCATCAGCAGGCATTTTATCATTTAGCACATAGTGTGTTTTACGTTGGGCGACTGGTGCAAGGGGGGTCGTTGGCGGTGTTGCAAACGAGATCCCACCACGTAACAGTTGATTCAACGTGCCAGAAGTTGCGACCCCGGAGAACAGACCAAAATCGATGTTATAGCCTGAATTTAGCCAGAACACGGTGTTTTTACGCACCAGTTTTTGATAATCACGGTTAACTCTGGCCTGAATATGTACGCGGTCAGCTAGCTGGCTAAGGCTAAAATCAGTCACGATACCCACCTCTACACCACGATACAGCAGCGGTGTACCGACACTCAGCGATCCGACATCTGAGGCATCAAGCACAATCGGTAAACCATCAAGATAGCGGGATGCAACAATACTCGGCGGATGCAGTTCAAACTGGCGGCTATGCACGCCACTTCCCGGCTCGGTGCTGATATAAGGGCTGAGAATACTGTCAATGTTGTAAACACCGGATGTCGTAATCTCAGGCGTCACAAGGGTAAAACGGGTGCCTTTGCGGGCAAATTGCGCATCATATTGCGGGTACAAAATAGCGCTGACTTCAACATGGCTATTATCATTGGCTAGCTTGGTCGTTAGCACTTGCCCTACCGTGATGCCTAAATAACGGATTGGCATATTGGCACTGATTTTTGCAGCATCATCACTGGTTAATATGATTTGCCGGCCTATAGCTTTTGCTGCATTCTCGGAAGCGTAAAGAGGCCGCAACTGCCCTTTAGTGAACGGGATTTTACTGATGTTATCCATACTAATTGCCCCTTTTAACGCACGCGTCAACGGGGTAGCTTGTACGGAAATACCTCCAGCACCAATTTCAACTTTTGCACCACCTTCAGCCCAAAAGACACTTTCCGCCGTCAGCAGATATCGGTAGGCCGGATCAATAAAGACAGCCACATCAAATTCACCTTGAGCGGTCGGTTTGATTGACAATAATTGCCCTATTGGGAACTTACGGTACAGCACTACTGAGCCTTGCTGAATGTCCGGCAGCTCTTTGGCGCGCAGTGTCAGCGTGCTCTTTAGTGCATCATACTCGATACCCGATAATGCACTTTTGCTGTCACCAAATAGAGTGTAGGATTTTTTGGCTGCCCCTGATTTTTTTGAACCAGAGGTACTATTTATTAGCGTAATACCACCCTGAACCCACTCTTGTGCTGATGCTCCTTTGACTTCTACACCATCGAACCCGACCTGTACATTGATACGGCTTGCGGCAGCAAACCGGCTGTTGGCCTGAATCAAATGGCGGTAGCGCGGTTCAACCACCACGGAAAAACGTACACCTTGCGGCAGTAAATCACGGGTTAGTACCTGCCCAATAATCACCCCGTTAAGCCACAGCGGTTGATTTATATCAACACCAAATGATTGAGGTGCTTCAAGTGATAACGTCAAAGCACCTTCTGTTTGTTGCAGAATTTGGCTCTCATCTAACACCGTAAACTGATTAACCGGTGAGCCCTCTCCGGGGATAAGCTGCAATGTCGGCCCAGTAAGTAAACTGCTAATACCCGCAGGGTTTGCCAGTGAAAATGCGGCCTTTTCAAGCTTGATATGTGTATCGGTACGTAATAACTCTTTAATTGAGGGATCAACAACCATTACACCGGCCACCGAACCTTTTTTATCCAGCGTCAGATCGGTTAATACACCCACCTTTAGCCCCTGATACATCAACGGTGTACTACCGGCTTTTAGCCCGTTTGCACTTGGAAATGTTAACGCAATTTTTAGCCCGCGCTGGCTGGCTGCCAGATCCGGATAGAGAGGGTAAGTTGAATCATCGTTGGCTTCTGCACCACTGGCTGGTGAGTCAAAAGCAATTGCTCCGTTAATCAGCGCATTGAGGCTTTCTAACTTAATTGATGCTCCTGCAAGGCTGATATCGGCTTGTACGCCGCTGGTATTCCAAAAACGTGAGTTGGCTTTCACCAAATGTGCGAACCGTTTTTCAATCAGAATATCAACGATCACTCCTTCATTATCGGCAGCGATGCGGTAATCATTCACACTGCCTACCGGTATTTTACGGTAATACACCTGTGATCCGGTTGACAGAGAACCTAAATCTTCGGTTTTCAAGTGAATTTGTAAATCACCGTTATATTCACGGTAGCGTGGTGGCGTAGAGAGTGCGGTAAAGGTACTGGCATATGCCCCACTGCCGGGTAGCATATTGATATAATTACCTGAAACCAGTGCATCTAAACCGGAAATACCGGCAAATGAGGCTTTGGGAGTGACCAACCAAAACTGCGTGTCTTGATGCAACGTGTCTGATGCCTGACTATAAATATCCGCTGTAACAGTCACGCCTTTCAGATCGGTTGCCAGCGTGACTTTTCGCACCATACCGACCTCTAACCCCTGAAAGCGAATTGGCGTACGGTTTGGCACTATCCCCGAGGCAGAGCTAAAGTGAATGGTGATCTGTTCACCCTGTTCACGCAGCGTGTAATAAACCAAGCTCAACGCAATCGTCACGGCAATGATCGGTAAAATCCAGAACGGCGAGATACGGCGTTTGGTTTTAACTGTCGCCATCTCAGGTTCAGATAATGGAGTATTAGTCTTTTGCATGAACATCCCAGATTAAACGGGTATCAAACCATTCCGCAGCTATCATCGTCAGATACACTGCAGCACCAAAAAAGAACGCAGCCGGGCCTAAGGTAAACGAAAGGATCTGATCGCGATCAACCAAAGACATCATCAGGGCCAGAACAAACAGATCCAGCATTGACCAGCGGCCAATCACCGCAACAAATTTAAATAGCGCTAAGCGCTGGCGTTTATAACCACGTAAATTGAATTGTACCGATACTAACAGAGCGAGCATAACCACCACTTTGGTGAGCGGTACTAAAATACTGGCCACAAAGACAATCGTGGCAATCGGGATATTGTCTGACTGTACCAGCGTGATAATTCCAGACATGATAGTGTCTTCTACCCGAGTACCGCGTACATACAGCACAGAGATGGGTAAAAAATTGGCGGGAAGTAGCATAATGATTGCAGCCAGCACTGCGGCCCACGCCTTTTGTAAACTCTGCTTATAGCGGTAGCGCATTTTCATTAAACAGCGCGGGCAGCGGCCTGCCGAGTTAGGCTCTCCGTGATAGTGACAATATACGCAAAAATCAACGGGATCTGCTTGTAGCACGCTATTGGCTATTTTTTGTGGTACTGCTATTTTCTGTGGATAGTAGCGTTGCCAAAGTTGTGCAGCATTAAAATGAATCAGCAGCAGCGTAAACAGCAACACCAGAAAAAAGAAGGGTAATAAGCCAAATCCGGCACTGAGCTGAGCATAATCTCGGATTTTAAATGCAGTGACTCCCAGTGCCAAAAGGTATACATCCAACATCGCCCATTCGTGCAATTTACCTAGTACCAGCAAGCAGGGGCGTAGTGAGCCGCCAAACCGTCGGGCAAGCCACAGGTAGAATATCCCTCCGGCAAACAGCAGCGGGGCAACAATGGCACAAAACAGCACCAGCGTAGCTGTAACAGGAAAACCCTGCCATGCCATTTGCCAAATACCTTCCCATACAGAGGCGGTAATATCTACACCAAACAGATTAATCTCAAGCAGAGGTCGAGTGAAGGCCAGTGGCATCAGAATTAAAATGGCAAGGGCGACAGCAGCTAAACGATTTAAAGACCAATCGCGCCCGTATGCAATAACAGACATACAGCGTGGACACTGCGCATTTTGATTCCGTTTAAGTGGCGGAAGTTGGGTTCGATAATCACAACAAACACAGCGCGTGGTTTTATTGCTCATCGTTGTTTTTAACACTGGCATAGCCGTTATTCTACCCGAGATTGTGTTGGAGTTCGCGCTATTGCTTGGTCTCAGTAGGAAATTGCGGAGTTATTCATATTCCCCCCTGTATTTTGATCTCTGTTAATAAAAAATGTATATGTGATGCAAGAAGACAGAAGAGAAAAAACACAGTTGTTCTACGTTTTTTGTGCGGAATAACACTAATTTATTGTTATTAAATACGCCCTATTTGTGCAAATAAAAGCATAAAAAATAAATTCCGGATTGATCCTACCCTATATTACCGTATAACCTATTTTGCGTGTTACGATTTATTAACAAAGGGCTATAATGTCAGAGTGTAGTGAAGTCAGTGTGTCGGAACGTACCGCGTTTTACCGTATTTTGCACCGAGATCTGTTTGCCTTACTTGAAGGTGAAACCGATCTGATAGCAATCTTAGCCAATACCAGTGCCCTGCTTAACGAACGGTTACCCGACATCAACTGGGTCGGCTTTTATCTTTTAAAAGCAGAGCAGTTGGTATTAGGCCCTTTTCAGGGGCGCGTAGCCTGTACCCGAATCCCGTATGGAAAAGGGGTGTGTGGAAGTGCGCTACAACAGCAACAGACCCTGCGGATAGAGGATGTACACCAGTTCGCTGGCCATATTGCCTGTGATGCACGTAGCCGTGCAGAGATAGTCATCCCGTTGCAGATAAAGGGGCATTATTCGGCGGTTTTAGACATTGATAGCCCGACTCTCGGACGTTTTAGCATTGAAGATCAACAGGGTTTAGAAAAAATAGTCATTGATTTAAGTGCACTCTTAAGCGTTGATGCGTAGCTTTTATGGAACAGGGCACTATAATACTGCCTGTTCATGCCTGCGCCTGTCGGCGTTAAAGTAGTAATTCAGGACTTTTCATGGAAAATCAACAGAAGCTGACCAGTAGCAAAGAAGTTATCGCCTATCTGGCAGAGCGTTTCCCTAAATGCTTCATCCTTGAAGGCGAAGCTCGCCCTCTGAAAATTGGTATATTTCAAGACGTAGTTTCACACTTAGGGGATACCCCGCTAGTAAGTAAAACTCAGCTGCGATCAGCTTTGCGTCAATACACCTCTAGCTGGCGCTACCTGCACGGTGCAAAAGCCGGAGCACAGCGTGTCGATCTCGATGGCGCTGATTGTGGTGAACTTGAACAACAACACGTTGATCACGCACGTACCCAGTTAGAAGAAGCAAAAGCACGCGTAAAAGCAAAACGTGCGGCTGCAAAAAAAGAAGAGGGTGATAAGCCAGCGGCTCGCCGTCCTCGTCCAGAGAACAAGCGTGCTGCTGATGCACGTAAACCCGAAGCCCGTAAACCGAAGCCTTCTCGGCCTGTAGCAGCACCTAAAGCTGACGTTGCGGAAGTAAAAGTACAAAGCGTTGAAATTGCTCAACTTAGCGTTGGTCAGGCGATTAAAGTGCGTGCCGGTAAAGGCTTGATGGATGCGACCGTATTGGAAATTGCCAAAGACGGTGCTCGTGTTCAGCTAACCTCCGGTTTGGCAATGATTGTTCGGGCTGAGCATTTGCTCGCCTGAGGCGGAGACAGAAGCAAGGCATGAAAAATTTGTTTCGAGTAACTGCAGCGGCCAGCATTTTGCTGGCCTGCTGGACGCAGGCTGCTGAGCCGAAATATGCTTTGAGCAGCATTCCCGTATTGACCCCTGAGATGCAACACTCTACAGCGGAAAAGCGGATCACTGCTCGCTTTACCCGTTCGCACTATCGTCAATTTGATTTAAACAGTGAGTTTTCAGATAAGATCTTTGATCGTTATCTGAAAATGCTTGATTACAATCACAATGTTTTCTTGCAATCAGACATCGCGTTATTCTCAGCGCAGCGTGATAACCTCAATAATGAGTTAAAAGAGGGAAAGCTCGATACCGCTTATGCGTTATTCAATCTTTCACAAAAACGCCGCTATGAACGTTATCAATATGCGCTAACGCTGCTTGATAAGCCGATGCGTTTTGATGGTACTGATGTTTACGATATTGATCGAACCAAAACAGCGTGGCCTAAAAATACCGCAGAGCTTGATAAGCTGTGGTACGAAAAAGTCAAATTTGATGCCTTGAGTCTGAAGCTGGCCGGTAAAGAGTGGCCGGCTATCCAAGAAACACTGACCAAGCGCTATAACTTTGCTATCCGGCGTTTAGCACAAACCAACAGTGAAGATGTCTTTTCCGCCTTCATGAATGCGTTTTCACGCGAAATTGACCCTCACACCAGCTACCTTTCTCCCCGTAATGCAGAGCAGTTTAATAACGAAATGAACCTCTCTCTTGAAGGGATAGGGGCCGTGTTACAAGCTGATGATGATTACACCGTGATCCGCTCACTTGTTGCCGGTGGCCCTGCATCTACCAATAAAAGTATTGCCGTTGGCGATAAAATTATTGGCGTAGGTCAGGCCGGAAAAGAGATGGTTGATGTGATTGGCTGGCGGCTTGATGATGTTGTTGATCTGATCAAAGGGCCAAAGGGCAGTAAAGTTCGCTTGCAAGTGTTGCCTGCTGGGAAAGACAGTAAAGCCAAAGAAGTGGTTCTGGTGCGCGATAAAATTCGCCTCGAAGATCGTGCCGCGAAAGCGACAGTGAAAGAGGTTGATGGCCAGAAAGTGGGTGTTATTGACATTCCAAGCTTCTATGTCGGTCTGAGCGAAGATGTGAAGGCACGTTTACAAGAGTTGCGCGATAAAAATGTTGCTGGTGTTGTGGTTGATTTGCGCGGTAACGGTGGCGGTGCGCTGACAGAGGCAACGGCATTGAGTGGGTTATTTATCCCTCAAGGGCCGGTAGTACAAGTGCGCGACAGCTATGGCCGTATCAAAGTCAATTCAGATACCGATGGCATCTCATATTATGACGGCCCGTTGACCGTGTTGGTAGATAGATTCAGTGCCTCGGCCTCTGAGATATTTGCTGCCGCGATGCAAGATTATGGCCGTGCTTTAATTGTGGGTGAAAACACCTTTGGTAAAGGCACAGTGCAGCAGCATCGCTCGCTGAATCATATCTATGATTTGTTTGATAAACCACTTGGGCATGTGCAATATACGATTCAGAAGTTTTACCGTATCAATGGCGGAAGTACACAACATAAAGGGGTTGCTCCTGATATTGTGATGCCAACCGGTGTTGATCCGGCAGATACAGGCGAGTCTTTTGAAGATAATGCACTGCCGTGGGACAGCATTGACGCTGTGACCTTTGATAAAGCGGGTTCACCGACCTCATTTGTAACGGTGTTAACACAACAGCATCAGGCGCGTATTGCAAAAGATCCTGAGTTTGCCTATATCCTTGACGATATCGCGCAATACAAGATCCTCAAAGCCAAAGAGAACAAGATCTCCTTGAATCTGGCCGAACGGCAAAAAGAGAATCACGAGGAAGACGCTCTGCGTTTGAAACGTGTGAATGAGCGTTTGGTTCGTGCAGGGAAAAAACCGGTTAAGTCTCTTGATGCTATCCCAAAAGATTATCAAGATCCTGATCCTTACATGGATGAAACCGTGAAGATCACACTGGATTTGGCAAAAGATCAGTCTGCAACGGTAAAAAAAGCGTCATAACAGATGATGCTGTACACCACTGTTATTCGTGGTTATAAAGCAGATGTAATGTTAGATGCCTTGTTTCGAATAGTTCCACACAAGCCCCGATATATCGGGGCTTTTTTACGCGATAACCCTTTCAAATCTCTTATTATCCTCATCGACTATTCTTACCAATACCCTATTTAAAAGATCTCTTTTTCTCTCTCTTTCTTTAATATTTGCGGTGAAAAAAGTCAGGAATGACTAACGTGAATATATCAGCTTATCAATATGTTTTTCTGGTCACTGATGTGTTGCTATGCCACCGGTTTTGCAGCAGCAAAGCTATCAGCGGATGTGCAGGTGCTAGCGGGTCTTGGATGTGACGGTGACTCCCTGATAATGGTTGTTCCGTGTTCTTGCGCACAATGCGTAGTGAATGGAGGTTTTATGCTCCGACCCCTATCTGCTCTGATGCTGTCTGCGATCATGAGTTTTTCCACACCCAGCTATGCTGAACTTGATCAGTCACTTAACGCGTTTGATGAGCCCTATATTGTGGGTGATTGGCTCTGGCGGGCAAACGGAGGTGCTGAAATTACACTTGGTGAAATCAGCTACCGCAGCATGTCTATCCGTTTTGATTCTCGCAACCGGTTCTTGTTTGTACTGCAGCGCAGTGATGGAAAAAATGATGTGTGGCAGGGGAAATATGACATCAACAGTGATGCACTGACACTGCTGCCTGAAGGGGATACTACACAGTATTTATCTTTTAGCTTGAGTCAAAATCAGTTTGTAATGGGCAATATTGTTTTTATTAAATTACCGCCAAGCGAGCTGCTTGGATCATGGCAAAGCGCACAAATTAGCGGTACTGATGTAATGCCGCAGGTCAATCATTTTGCGGTTAATTTTCACCCTGATTTCCAGTTTGAATCACAAAGTACTGGGAAAGATGGAAAATTACAGACGAATCGTGGTCTGTATATTTATGAAGGGAATGAAGTGGTACTGTTTTATGAAGACGGGCGGCAGTCACTCAATATCTCACAAGAGAATAATGAGCTGATTTTAAACGATAACTTATTTGACAGCCGGATTGCACTTGTTAAACGTTAATATGCAATAATGTACTTATGTGGTTTTTATCTGTGGTTAAATACTTGCCGCAAAATCATTTTTGCCGAGTATTTAACCATGATTTTGCTATTTATCCCTCATGTTGTTGTGAATTCACTCAGTAACTTCTCATTCGACCTGTTATTAGTAGCTTATCGCTGTTAATTTCAGTAATTTAATTTCTAAAATTTGAATGACGTTACGTCTCGGTTGTGAATACTGCGTAATAATATTTCACCATTCTTATTTTCGATTAACCTAAAGTACGTTGAGTGTTAAGGAGGACATGTCATGCTGCATCAGAAGGAATATCAGGCTTAATGCACGTTAAATCATACATAGCACTGTGGTTATGTCATGATTTGACACATCAGTGAGTCACTTTTTTCACTGATTAGGGGTAGAGTATTATTTTTGCTAACCGATGCCAATTCAAGGAATAACTATGCTGATTGGTGTACCAAAGGAACAGCTCGCGAATGAATCGCGGGTAGCTGCTACACCGAAAACGGTGGAGCAATTGCTGAAGTTAGGTTTCAGCGTGGCGATAGAGCAAAACGCGGGCTTTCGTGCCAGCTTTGAGGATGCAGCATACGTTGCTGCCGGTGCTCAGGTCGTATCATCCGATGATATTTGGAATTCCGATATCATTTTAAAAGTGAATGCGCCAACAGAAGCAGAGATCCCGCTGCTTAAAGAGGGCACATCGCTGATCAGTTTTATCTGGCCTGCACAAAATGCAGATCTGATGGCAAAACTGGCCGAGCGTAAAATTAACGTGATGGCAATGGATGCCGTACCGCGTATTTCACGTGCGCAGTCTTTAGATGCATTGAGCTCAATGGCTAATATTGCCGGTTATCGTGCGGTTGTTGAAGCGGCACATGAGTTCGGCTCTTTCTTTACTGGCCAAATTACGGCTGCAGGTAAAGTACCCCCTGCAAAAGTGATGATTATCGGCGCAGGTGTTGCAGGGCTTGCTGCCATTGGCGCAGCAGGGAGCTTAGGTGCGATTGTTCGTGCATTTGATACCCGCCCTGAGGTGAAAGAACAAGTTCAAAGTATGGGGGCTGAGTTCCTTGAGCTTGAATTTGAAGAAGAGGCTGGTAGTGGTGATGGCTATGCAAAAGTGATGTCACCTGCCTTTATCAAGGCAGAGATGGAGCTGTTTGCGGCACAGGCCAAAGAGGTGGATATTATTATCACCACGGCACTGATCCCAGGTAAACCGGCACCAAAGCTGATTACCAAAGAGATGGTTGCTAGCATGAAGCCGGGCAGCGTTATTGTTGATCTGGCTGCGGCAACGGGCGGTAACTGTGAGCTGGCACAGGCCGATACTGTGGTTGTTACGGATAATCAGGTTAAGATTATCGGGTATACCGATTTGCCAAGCCGTTTGCCGACACAATCATCTCAGTTGTACGGTACAAACCTTGTTAACTTGCTCAAGCTATTGTGCAAAGAAAAAGATGGCACGATTAATATCGACTTCGACGATGTGGTTTTGCGCAGTGTGACAGTGATCCGTGAAGGCGATGTGACATGGCCGCCTCCGGCAATTCAGGTTTCAGCACAGCCACAAAAAGCGGCTGCTGCGCCAGTGGCACCGAAAGAGGCTGAAAAACCGACTTCTCCGGCCAAAAAATATGGCCTGATGGCTGCCGGTATCGTGCTGTTTGGGTGGATTGCGAATGCTGCGCCTGCCGCATTTTTATCCCATTTCACGGTCTTCATTTTGGCCTGCGTGGTTGGTTACTACGTGGTGTGGAATGTGAGCCATGCTCTGCATACACCTCTGATGTCGGTAACCAATGCGATTTCCGGCATTATCGTGGTCGGTGCATTGTTGCAGATAGGTCAAGGCAGTGGGTTTGTATCATTCTTAGCGTTTATTGCGGTGCTGATCGCCAGCATTAATATATTTGGTGGCTTTACTGTCACTCAGCGCATGTTGAAAATGTTTAGAAGGGACTGAGGGGTAGAACATGTCTGAAGGATTGGTACAAGCTGCATACATTGTGGCTGCTGTGCTGTTTATCATGAGCTTGGCCGGATTGTCTAAGCATGAAACAGCCAAGGCGGGTAACTGGTACGGTATTGCCGGTATGGGTATCGCGCTGGTGGCAACGATTTTAGGGCCGCATTCAGCCAGTGTGGGTTGGATTTTATTGGCAATGGTTATTGGTGGTGCAATCGGTATCCGCTTGGCAAAACGTGTCGAAATGACAGAGATGCCAGAGCTGGTGGCGGTGTTACATAGCTTTGTGGGTCTGGCTGCGGTACTGGTCGGGATTAACAGCTATCTAGACCACGGTGTTGCCGAGGGCGTGCTGCTTAATATCCACTTAACCGAAGTGTTTATCGGTATCTTTATCGGTGCGGTGACTTTCACCGGTTCGATTGTGGCATTTGGTAAGTTGTGCGGCAAAATTAGCTCGAAGCCGATGATGTTGCCACACCGCCATAAGCTGAATCTGGCGGCGCTGGTTGTTTCGTTCCTGCTGCTGGTGGTGTTCTTGAAAGCGGGCGGAAGCACGTTTGCACTGGTGGTGATGACACTGATTGCGTTGGCATTTGGTTGGCATTTGGTGGCATCAATTGGTGGTGCTGATATGCCAGTGGTTGTCTCTATGCTGAACTCGTATTCAGGATGGGCAGCGGCAGCGGCAGGTTTTATGCTGGCAAACGATCTGCTGATTGTGACTGGGGCATTAGTAGGGTCATCAGGTGCGATTCTTTCCTACATTATGTGTAAGGCAATGAACCGCTCATTTGTCAGTGTGATTGCCGGTGGCTTTGGTACAGATAGTGCGCCTTCTGATGATGATCAGGAGATGGGCGAGTACCGTGAAACGTCGGCAGAAGAAGTGGCTGATATGCTGAAAAATGCAACGTCGGTTATTATTACTCCGGGCTATGGTATGGCCGTGGCACAAGCACAGTATCCTGTTGCTGCAATTACTCAAAAATTGCGTGAGAAGGGTGTGAAGGTCCGTTTTGGTATTCACCCTGTTGCGGGGCGCTTACCGGGCCACATGAACGTGTTGCTTGCAGAAGCTAAAGTGCCGTATGACATTGTATTGGAGATGGATGAGATCAATGATGATTTTGCCGATACTGATGTTGTGCTGGTGATTGGTGCGAATGATACGGTGAACCCTGCTGCGCTTGAAGATCCAAAGAGCCCAATTGCAGGTATGCCAGTACTGGAAGTGTGGAAAGCACAGAATGTTGTGGCATTTAAACGTTCTATGAATACCGGTTATGCCGGTGTACAAAACCCGCTGTTCTTTAAAGAGAACACGCAAATGCTGTTTGGTGATGCCAAAGACAGTGTTGATGCTATCTTGCGGGCGTTGTAATTAGACGTAATATCACTGCATTGTGGCCGATGTCTGATGTAGTGGTAGTTCGAGTCACGGTTCCGAGAGCGGTATAGACAGTAGTCTAGTGCTAGCAAGACTGTTATTCGGACAATACCAATAAAAAAGATCACCAATAGGTGATCTTTTTTTATGTCTGCCATGTAGCAGAATGATACAGGTCTGCTGCGGCCAGATAACGGTATTTACCGTGTCTGGTGGGGTTTTATTCAGTGTCTGACTCTGGTAGTTCAGGATCTGGGCGTTCAACCACCAACTGTTTGGGTTTACGCTTCATCATCACCATACCGGCATCAGTGCCTGCGGTGAATTTTTTACCCATACGTGGTTTGGCTTTAGCACTGGTTTTACTGCCAGATTTTGCCGCTTTGCCTTTATTTGTACTGTTTTGGTCAGTCACTTTTTTGGCTTTGCGTAATCCGCGGAATTTACCTTCCAACCCTTCAATACTGGAGAAGCTTAATGGTTGGTTTACGGCAGCTTTTACGCGCTCGTAACTTTCCCAGTCTTTCGGGCCGACTAATGAAATGGCGGTGCCCTTGCTGCCTGCTCGTCCAGTACGTCCGATACGGTGGATGTACTCTTCAGGTTGTTTTGGCATATCAAAGTTGATGACCAGTGAAACGTTCAGCAGGTCTAACCCGCGTGAGGCAACATCGGTGGTGATCAGCATTTTGTAACAGCCGCGACTGAAATCATCCATGATCTTGTTACGTGCGCTTTGACTATGCTCACCGCTTAAGCCCACGGCTTTACTGCCTTGAAGGTTAAGACGCTCTGCCAGCCGTTCGGTGTCGGCGCGTGTTGCGGTAAAGACGATCACTTGCTGATAGGCTTCGTGCTGTAAAATATGATCAAGCAGGGCTTGCTTGTGATCCAGATGATCGACCAGATAAAAATGCTGGCTGATATCGGCGTGTTGAGCCATCGCATCGCCTACGGCAATACGGCGCGGATTTTTCAATGCGGCAAAAGCCAACACTTCAACTTCAGGTGTAATGGTGGCTGAGAACATCATGGTTTGACGCAGGCGGTGATCAGCAGATTCATTGATGGTTTTGAGCTCTGCGGCAAAACCCAAATCAAGCATGCGATCGGCTTCATCCATGATCAGCATTTCAACACCGTTCAGGTAGATGCTGCGCTCTTTCAGGTGATTGGCTAAACGGCCCGGTGTGGCAATAATGATCTGTGGATGTTTACGCAGTGCGTGAATTTGATCATTAAAGTTCTCACCACCGAGTAACAGTGCTGCTTCCATCTGTTTTCCAGCCAGCAAGAAACGCAATTGTGCGTAAACTTGGCGGGCGAGTTCACGAGTAGGGGCGAGGATCACGGCCCGTGGATCGCGTTTTTGACGTGCTCGCTCGCGCAGCAGGCGCTGCATCATCGGCAGCAAAAATGCCATGGTTTTGCCTGATCCGGTTTTGGATGAGGCAATAATATCGCGTCCGGTAATCGCAGCAGGAATACACATCTGCTGGATCTCGGTGGCCGAAGCATACCCGAGGTTATTGATGGTGTTGATTAACCGTGAGTCGAGAGAAAGCTCGTCAAAACGCAAAGTAATACTCCGTGGTATCGTAATTTAGCAAGAATAAAGTGATGTCAGTTTAGCCGTTACAGGCCAGAGGTAAGGAGAAGGCTTTACACAGCGCTTCTACAAACTGCGGGTCTTGGCAGATTGTTTTCCCTGGGCTGTCAGAGAGTTTTGCAACGGGCTTTCCGTTACACTCTGTTAGCTTGATAACAATGTTCAGTGGCTCTACGCCTGGAATATCACAGGTCAGGCGTGTGCCTATCCCAAATGTGATATTGATTCGATGATGGAAATGGCGATAGAGCGCGAGTGCTTTGTTCAGATCAAGATTATCTGAAAACACCAGTGTTTTAGTCTGTGGATCTAACCCCAGAGCCTGATAGTGTGCGATTGCTTTCTCACCCCACTCTACGGCATCGCCGGAGTCGTGGCGCAACCCTTGGTAGCTGGTGGCAAAGTGGTGGTTAAAGTCGCGCAAAAAGGCATCCATGGTAATGCAGTCGGTCAGTGCAATGCCGAGTGAGTCTGGGTAAATATCCAGCCATGCTTGCAGTGCGGCCTGCTGGCTTTTCGCCAGTGTAGGGGTCAGTTGTTGGTGCGCCTGAAACCACTCATGAGCCTGTGTACCTACCGGTGTCAGGCCGAGTGTACGGGCCAGATGGTAGTTACTGGTGCCGCAAAATCCGGCAAACTCGGCTTTTAGGGTTTTCACTACGGCATGCTGCACATCGGCAGAAAAACGGCGGCGCGTGCCAAAATCAACCAACCGGAATTGATCCATATTCAGATCAGTGGCATGGGCTGAAAACTGGGCTAATTTTTGCCGCAAGTGGCTGATGGCGTGCGCGGTAGTAACATGCGGATAGCGGTGGCGCTGACTGATTTCACTGATCAAGGCCAGTAACGGCACTTCCCACATGATAACTTCATGCCATGGCCCTTCAATACGCAGAGCAAGTTGCCCCTGTTCTACACTGACGTGCACCTGTTCTGGCTTGTAACGGTATGTTTTTAGCCAGTTGAGATAGTCAGCTTTGAAAAAAGGTAAACCTGACAGGTAATTAAATTCGTCATCGCTGAGCGTTAAGTTTGCCATCAGTGCAATTTGCGCACGAATTTCATGCGCATAACGGCTTAATGCATGTGCTCCGCGGCAGCGGAATTCAGCCACTACACGCGTCTGCGGATAGAGAAAATAGACCGCCTGCTGCATATGCAATTTATAGGCATCGGTGTCGAGCAGTGACGACAAAATCGGCGTGATTACGGATTGAGTCATAATTACCGTACAATATCCTTGATTAACACTGGCTATGGGCCACTATCAATAATTATACCCCAGAACAGGGTGACATCCGTCAAGTTTATTGCGCTCTGGCCAGAGAAATAAACTTAATACTGAATATATTACAGATTTTTATGGTGTTACATCGTGGATTATTGCTGAGTTATTGCCATATTTATAGTGGGGATTTGGTGATGATAACGGCGAGTGTTATGGCTCTGTTCAGCGGGGCTGCTTTGCATCCCTAAAATTCAATTTATCTTTTTACTCTTTGTTTATTGAAGATTATTTATGAAAAGCGCTATGTTTAAACATTGAGTTTACGTACTGGTATAAGTGTAACT
The DNA here is from genome assembly GCF_051650925.1 of Plesiomonas sp. Taxonomy (NCBI): domain Bacteria; kingdom Pseudomonadati; phylum Pseudomonadota; class Gammaproteobacteria; order Enterobacterales; family Enterobacteriaceae; genus Plesiomonas; species Plesiomonas sp. The sequence goes on along the minus strand of NZ_JBOFRH010000548.1, from coordinate 4,492 downwards.
ACGAGGGAATGAACAATAATGACACAGCAACCTCAGGCAAAATATCGCCATGATTATCAGGCACCTGATTATACGATTACACAAGTTGAGTTAGCGTTTGATTTGGCCGCAGATAATACGTGTGTAACAGCAACGAGTGATGTGTTACGCCAAGGGGAACATACGCGGCCATTAGTGCTGGCTGGTGAAGGTTTGACGCTAGTTTCTGTGGCTGTAGATGGCCAGCCTTGGCCGCATTATCAGCAATCGGCTCATGCTCTGACGTTGAGTCAGTTGCCGGAGCATTTTACGCTGACGGTAGTCACAACCTTTAGCCCAGCGAACAATACTGCACTGTCTGGTTTGTATCAGTCGGGTGAGGCGTTGTGTACGCAGTGTGAGGCGGAGGGGTTCCGGCGGATCACCTATTTCCTTGACCGACCGGATGTATTGGCGCGTTACCGCACCAAAATTACGGCAGATAAGGGGCGTTACCCGTTCTTGCTCTCTAACGGAAACCGGATTGCGCACGGTGATTTACCGGATGGAAAACACTGGATGCAGTGGGAAGATCCGTTCCCTAAACCATCCTATTTATTTGCGCTGGTGGCCGGCGATTTTGATGTGCTGCGTGATACGTTTGTAACGCGTTCTGGCCGTGATGTGGCACTGGAGTTGTATGTTGATCGGGGTAATTTAGACCGCGCGGATTGGGCAATGGCTTCATTAAAGCAGTCTATGGCGTGGGATGAGGCGCGTTTTGGTCTAGAGTACGATCTGGATATTTATATGATCGTAGCGGTTGATTTCTTCAATATGGGGGCGATGGAGAATAAAGGGCTGAATGTCTTTAACTCTAAGTTTGTATTGGCGAAAGCGGAAACAGCAACCGATGCTGATTACCTCGATATTGAGCGGGTGATTGGGCATGAGTATTTCCACAACTGGACGGGGAATCGGGTTACGTGCCGTGACTGGTTCCAGTTGAGTTTGAAAGAGGGGCTGACAGTCTTCCGTGATCAGGAGTTTAGTTCTGATCTTGGATCGCGTGCGGTAAACCGAATTAATAACGTGCGTGTGGTACGTGGCGCGCAGTTTGCTGAAGATGCTAGCCCGATGGCGCATCCTATCCGCCCTGATAAAGTGATTGAGATGAATAACTTCTACACGGTGACTGTGTATGAGAAGGGCTCAGAAGTTATTCGGATGATGCACACTTTGCTGGGGGAGGCGGCGTTTCAGGCGGGTATGCGTTTGTACTTTGAGCGTCATGATGGCAGTGCGGCAACCTGTGATGATTTTGTTGATGCGATGCAGCAGGCTTCCGGAGTGGATTTAACGCAGTTCCGCCGTTGGTACAGTCAGGCGGGTACGCCACAACTGACGGTGCATGATGAGTATGATGCGGCAACGCAGGTGTATACGTTGCATGTGAGTCAGATGACACCGCCAACGCCAGAGCAGGCTGAGAAGCTGCCATTACATATTCCGCTGAATATTGAGCTGTATTCGCCGCAGGGTGCGGTGATCCCGCTGATGCTAGAGGGCAAACCGGTCGGTAATGTGCTGAGTGTGACTGAAGCGCTGCAAACGTTCCGTTTTGAGCAGGTTGCAGAGCAACCGGTGATTTCACTTTTGCGCGAGTTTTCTGCGCCAGTGAAATTGGACTATCCGTATACCGATGCGCAGTTAACGTTTCTGATGCGCTATGCCAGCAATGATTTTGCACGCTGGGATGCGGCGCAAATGCTGATTGGTAAATATGTTCGTCTGAATGTGGCGAATGTTGCTCAGGGTGCGGAGTTAATTTTCCCACTAGCGGCGATTGATGCTTTCCGCGCAATTTTGCTCGATGACTCACTTGATCCTGCGCTGGCTGCACTGATATTGACGCTACCTAAAGAGACTGAACTGGCCGAACTGTTTGATACAATTGATCCGGATGCAATTCGTACGGTGCGCGAATTTATTCGTGAGGAGCTGGTGCTAGAGTTGGCTGACGAGCTGCGTGCGGTGTATCAAGCTCATCAGTTGGCTGAATATCGGGTTGAGCATGGCGATATTGCCCGTCGTTCTTTACGTAACACGTGTCTAAGCTATCTGGCTTTTGCAGAAGGAGCAGATGCGCGTGTTCGCAAGCAGTATGAAACGGCCAATAACATGACTGATGCGTTGGCGGCATTGTCGGCGGCGGTTAGCGCAGAGTTGCCGTGTCGTGATGCGTTAATGACGCATTTTGCTGATAAATGGCAGCACGATGGTTTGGTGATGGATAAGTGGTTTATGTTGCAGGCAACCAGCCCAGCAGCCAATGTGTTGGCCACTGTGCGTACAGTTATGCAGCATCCGGCCTTTAGCCTGGCAAACCCGAACCGTACTCGTTCATTGATTGGTGCATTTGCTTCGGCAAATCCGGCTGCTTTTCATGCCAAAGATGGAGCGGGTTATCAGTTCTTAGGGGATATTCTGGCTGAACTGAATAGCCGTAACCCACAGGTCGCGTCGCGTCTGATTGAGCCGTTGATCCGGTTAGGGCGTTATGATGCTGATCGTCAGGCGTTGATGCGTACACAATTGGTGAAATTGCAAGGGCTTGATAATCTGGCCAGCGATCTGTTTGAAAAAATCAGTAAATCATTGGCATAGCTGATAATACGAGCCAATTGACGCTAGGGTTATTGCATGTAGAGTGAGTGTATCTGGCGGGGCAACCCGCCATTTTTTGTACAAAATAGCGGTTAACATTTTTTATGATCTTCCATTTCACCCTTAATATGGATTACCACACATTTTTGCATCACTACAGTGGCACGGCTCGGCAGATTTTAGTGATGTCAGAGCAGGGCAAACGGCTGAGTCTTCCTGCTGCACGTTTCCGTAGTTTTTTGCTGCACAATGGTATTGTTGGCCGATTTTATATTGAACTTGATCCACAAAACCGAATTATTGCATTACAACGGTGCTGAAAAGGTGCTGAGGCTCTGAAAACCCGTTAAAAATTCATGACAATGCCCGTATGTTTGGCCATAATGCCAATCCGGTTTCTAACCGGGGCATTCAGCGCGTTTTCTATTGATGATTGCACAGTTTCCGGTGTCGAAATGCCAGTAAACTGCACGATCATAACCCTCTTTTATGATCACTCTTGATGGGCATTTTGCACTACGTTGTTGCTGTGAACGCAGAGTAGACAGCGTCATTATCAGGAGAGGTATCATGTTCTATCGCCTAGCAAGGCAAGCGATTTTTCAATTTGAGCCAGAACGCGCTCATGATCTGACCATTCACAATCTTCAGTTGTTGAGCGGTACTCCTCTTGAATATCTGATCCGGCAAAATATTCCGAACAAATCGGTCAGTTGCATGGGGTTAAGCTTTAAAAATCCGGTCGGATTGGCTGCAGGGCTTGATAAAAATGCCGATTGTCTGGATGCATTGGGTGCCATGGGGTTTGGTTTTATTGAAGTGGGCACGGTGACACCTAAACCACAACTAGGAAATGATAAACCCCGTTTATTCCGGATATTGGAAGCGGACGGTATTATTAACCGTATGGGTTTTAATAATCGTGGTGTTGATTATTTAGTCGAAAATGTAAAAAAAGCAAAATACGATGGCATTATCGGTATTAATATCGGTAAAAATAAAGATACGCCGTTAGAAAAAGGCAAAGATGATTATCTGATTTGTATGGATAAAGTGTATCCGTATGCTGGATATATTGCCGTTAATATCTCTTCACCGAATACCCCCGGTTTACGCAGTTTACAGTACGGTGAGGCGCTGGATGATTTATTGCAATCAATAAAACAGCGCCAGCATGAGCTTCATCAATTACATGGCCGTTATGTTCCGGTTGCCGTAAAAATTGCGCCTGATTTAACCGATGAAGAGTTAATTCAAGTTGCCGATAGTCTGGTCAGATACCAGCTTGATGGTGTGATTGCGACCAATACGACGCTTGATCGCTCATTAGTTCAGGGCTACAAACACAGCAATGAAGCGGGGGGATTAAGTGGTCGCCCATTGCAGCACCGTAGCACAGAAGTTATCCGTAAACTTGCCATTGAACTGAAAGGTCGGGTTCCGATTATTGGTGTCGGCGGTATTGATACGGCAATTGCTGCACGTGAAAAAATGGCGGCTGGCGCTTCACTTGTGCAAATTTATTCAGGCTTTATTTATCAAGGGCCACGATTAATTAAAGATATTGTGTCGCATATCTGATAATTAAACCTGAAAACAGCAGGCAGGGGTTTGCAATAACCTCTGTCTGGTTTACATTAACAGGGTTTACATTGATTAATAAATCATCTGATTTTATTTTTTATTGCGCGTAATTTGTTTATGCGTCTTTCGCTTTTACTTAGGTAGTCCCATGAATATCAAGCCGGATGATCGCTGGAAGTGGTACGTTGACTCCGAACTTGATCGGTTGATGCTTGATCTCGCCAATGGCATGATTTTTCGATCGCGTCTGGCCAGTCGGGTATTAACTCCCGATGTTTTTGCC
>NZ_JBOFRH010000547.1:0-1144 GCF_051650925.1 Plesiomonas sp. | reverse complement strand
CGCCCTTCACCGGCATGCAGCATGCCAATATTTATACGTGACATCCCCTCACCGTGACGAGGAATGGCCAAAAGCTGAGTAACACAATGACAAGCTCCCGCTAGCGCATTGGCCCCCAAATGTGGATTTACTCCGGCATGAGCTGGCGCGCCATGAAACGTGAAATCAAGTTTCGTGGTACACAAAAAATCTGTTGGCGCGACCGCTACGCAACCACTAGGTACTCCCATGCCAATATGTGCAGCGAGAAAATAATCGCTGTCATCTAAAATCCCCCCCTCAGCAACCGGTTTAGCCCCGCGCACGCCCTCTTCAGCGGGTTGAAAAACCAATTTTATTTTGCCGCACAACTGCGCTTTGGCACGCATAACCCACTGCGCTAAACCCAGTCCCATCGCAATATGACCATCATGCCCGCACGCATGCATATCGCCTGGGTGCTTAGACGTAAAGCCCACTAGAGCTGGAATATGCGACTCATCATCTGACTCGGAAACCGCCACACAATCAATATCAAAACGTAACGTAGTAATCGGTCCAGCACGGCCACTATCCCATACCGCAACGCAACCGGTCAGCCCATCCATCTCATCGAGCAAGGTTTGAGAGATGCCTGCCGCTTGTGCACGAGCCAGACTGGCCGCCACCTCATTCTCATTACGACCTAAAATATACTCGCTAGACAAAAATTCTGAGGCAGTTAGCACATCCCAGCCCATATCACGTAGCTGTGTAATAATTTTGGCCGTGGTCATAAACTCACCCCAACCACGTTCTGGGATCTGATGAAACGCACGGCGCCATTGTTGTAATTGATTTAATTCAGACATAGGGCCTCCGTTTATAAGAAGAACAATGCAATAAATAATACCGCCACAATCATGCCTGGAGCGGTACGTTTAGCGATCTCTAAAGGGTTTACGCCAGCAAGACCTGCACAAACAATCGCAGCACCAGCCAGCGGTGACATGTTGCGGCCCAGTGCCGAAGCCAGCATAACACCTACACCTAATGTATTTACTTCATAGCCGAACATATTGGCATGTGGCGTAACTGCTTCATTAAATGCAAAAGCTGTCGCATCACCCGTTCCAGTAATTAGCCCCATAAAAAATGGCCCTAATGTCCCTCCCCAGCGAGCGAA
>NZ_JBOFRH010000546.1:0-10061 GCF_051650925.1 Plesiomonas sp. | reverse complement strand
CCTGAAGCGTTAGCTATTAGCAGTATTTCAGATACAGGGGCAGCATTCATTTGGGAAGGACACACTGAAGGAACGCGATACCCGATGGTATTACGCGCTCAGGCCGGCAATACCTTGCAACGTGAGTGGTCAGGCAGTGCGCCAAACGAATATATCGGTGGTTTGCAGGCTGAAACTGCATATCAGCTTGAGATTCGGGCTTGCCATGGTGATACCTGTAGTGAACCGCGCCGTATTGAATTTAGTACATCTGCCGCACAACTGGGCTTTACCGATGCGTTAAGCCCCGTCAATGAGCTTTCCGGCGATCTGGCCGGTCAAGTTACGTTTGCACAAACTCACACCACCAGCAGCAATAAAGCGCAAAATGCCGAGGTGCGTCGCCCAAATTTAGTGGTTGAGCGTGATGCATTACTGATGTTCACCCCTGTTACCGATACACCAGAGCAACAAAACGACCTGCACCGTATATCGGTAGAGATCTATCAGCAAGGCGTGTTAATTGAGCGTTTAAATATGTCTCCGCCAAGTGCATTGCCTTTGAGTGATCAACCCGATAATGGCCGCCAAAAAGTCACCTATGCACGCAACGCATGGAGCATTCCTCTTGCATGGCAATATATGAAGCCCGGCCTTTCACTGCGCTTTATTGATGGAAATGAGCGTCACGGTGAGTTACCTGCCCACCAAATTGGATTTTCTGGTGCACCTGAATTGGTTATCCAAAATATTGATTTAGGCTTTTTAACACAACCACGCAATAGAAATACCGTATTAAAAGAGCTAGCAATATTATCCGCTGACTATTTCCAGAAAATTCCGGTATCACGGCTCGTTATGGCCGACTATACAATGGGCTATTTCCCTAAAATAACGCTACCAAATGGCACTGTTTATACTGAGCGTAGCGATGTTGATGGCGGTTGGCACAGTGGTGACATGCGCGAAAATATTGGTAAAGCGCTAGTCTCTACCGGTATTAATAATGCCAACTTTGGTATTACTGATACCGCTGGCAGTTCACAGAGCTATTACCGCTATTTTAACCATATTACGGCACACACCAGTATCGGTGTTTACCAAAATGGTAATGTTGTGCATGGCGGCAGTGGTGGCGGTGGCAAAGTAACGCTTGAACATACTACCGGTAATGAGTGGTCACATGAATTGGGCCATAATTACGGGCTAGGGCACTATCCAGATAGAGCCTCAACACAGAGCCAATTTACCGGTTGGGGATATGATGCCCGTTACCAGCGTTTTATTGGTAATTTGAACTGGACGAAAGCTCCTGCGACCAATACATCCGGTAACGAAACCGTTGCACCGTTTGCCGGTCAGTTCACGTATCTATTCGACACTATGGCAGGAGGGAGCGCACAAGGGCTAGTTAGCCGTTACACGTTGCATCACCAAGCTACCGCACGCCAAACCCAGCAGTGGCTAAATGCAGGTTTAAAACTGGATAAAGACAGCCCGAGCGGTTATGTACGCTGGAACGAAGAACAACAAACTTACCTGACGGCAGAAACCGATCAGCCTATCCCCCTAAAAACGGGTGTTCCGGTGATTACTCTGTTGGGGATTTATGATCCGCTCAATGAAAACCCGAGCCAGATTTATCCGCTGCTGTACTCTAATTACGGGAATTTATACCGCCAACCCGAACCGAGTACGGTTACAAACCACCCAGAGGGTTGGGTTTCGTATCAAGCTTTAACGCTGTATCAAAAAACGGCCGATCTCTGGCAAACACTGCCGGTTGCAGACAATGAGTATCTGCTGTGTAAATTTGATTACACCTCCCCTTCTGGCAGCCGTATGGATTTTGTCGGTTATGTTGATCCGACGACCCAGCAATGTACCGGCGGTTCTGATATCTATTTTGCTGGTAGCAATAATCAGCGCCATGTTATTTCATCTGAGCCAAACGCATTTAGCTTACGCTCTAAATTTGGTGATACACAGGTCACTTATACACCGCAAACCGGTGGCGATGAGAAAACCCTTTGCTACCTTAATACCCGTGATTTCTATGGCGCAGGTTATATTGAAAGCAGCCAGTGCCGTCAGGTTGAGGGCATTAAATGGAAAAACAAGAACAATTGGAGTTTCCGCGCTAATCAGAGCTTTGTGAAAACCTACTCTGAACGCTCACAGCGCCAGTGTATGCTGGTTATCAATACTCAACATGGCCAAGAGCAGCGTATCGCATTGAGTAACGCTCGGCATTCACAAAGTCAGAGCAATAAATTCCACGTGAACCTACCGGCAGATAATCATCCAACCGATATCAGTGTGGTGTGTGATGATGGTCAATCTCAAACTGTACTTGATACCTTGCAAACACCAGTTAATCCGCAAGCCAGTCAGCTCAGTGGGCCGATTATTATCGGGCAACAAGATGCCTATAATGCATTAGCATCAAAGCTTCCATCGGGCTGGTTTGCACACCCAACAGCATTTAATTTTGAAGATCTCTCCGTGTTGGATAAAGCCTCTATAGCAAAAATGCCGGTACAAGGTGAAGATCTTCCCCTATGCCGCTTCACTTTTAGCGATGAAGATCAAACCCGTACTCTGCACGGTTATGTTGAAACACTCGGTAATCAACAATATCGCTGCACCGGCGGCAATGACATCACCTACAAAACCCAGCGTGGGGATAAAGTACATATTCAATCTGCCATTAACCAGTTTGAGTGGTTATCACTGAATAACCCGCAAAATATCGGTAATACGGTAACAGCGCTGGAAAATGATGCTCGAGGCTTGTGCTACATCAACCGTGCTAATTTCTACGGAGCAGGCTTTATTAATGATAAAGGCCAGTGTACTCAAACACCTGAGATTTACTGGTCAAATGGCAATCGTTGGACTTTTTCAAGCGGATACAGCCAACCGAGCTTTCGCTAAATCCATCTTTCCATAACAGCGTGCTGTAAACACTGCGCGCTATCAGCAGGCGGCCATCCGGTATCTTTCGGGGCCGCCTTTTTTGTACCGCCCAAACCCCGTATAAACTCCCCATTACGCCTTTATATTGCAGACCCTGTTTTATTGTTTCATTGTTTTAAAAATCCGTTTTGGTGGGAAAATTTTTGCTACTGTCTAACTACAATTTAAAAACAGCAATGGTCTGATAAGGGCTATTTTACAGAGATACGTCTCGAAAAAGAGTCGGTAAAACAGGCTTCAATTCAACACGTTAGCATGCAATACCCTGTACCACTCACTCAACAAATTGACGGCCATATTCACTCCAACATCAGGCGAGATAACACCATGAGCACATCTCAACATTCTGAAAAAAAAGCAAAAATAAATATTTTCCGTGCCACCACTGCCGATGCAGATAAAGTGGCTCCGCTCTATGTGCAATACCGCGAATTTTATCATGTAGACCCACAACCCAAACAAGCGCTAGCATTTTTGCATGCGCGTCTAGAGCAGAACCAATCTGTTATTTTTTATGCTGAAGATGCAGAGCAAAATCCAGTCGGGTTTGCCCAGCTTTATCCGGTTTTTTGCTCTTTGCAGATGAAGCCGATTTGGTATTTATACGATCTGTTTGTTTCCCCAACTGCCCGTAAGCAAGGCATAGGCGAAGCGCTGCTAACACGTTGTAAGCAATTTGGTGAGGAAACCGAAGCAGGTTTTATTATTTTGCAAACCGGTGTAGAGAACACTACCGCCCAAGCGCTGTACGAAAAAATGGGCTATCAGCGTGATAGCGAATTCTATTCGTATATTCAGACACTTTGACAAGTAGGATCAGTGCTACGGGAAAATCAGTGAGCTATTTACTTAGCAGCCATTTACTCAGCAGCTATTTCCCACAGACTCTACAATAAAGCTTAATTTTCAGCCGCTTTTCAGTGATAGCTGATTTTAATTTATAACAGGCTGTAATTTATAACAAAAGAATGCACGGGCAAATCACTATGATTTATCCGTGCACCTCACAACAAGACCACAGCTCAAACAGGTGCTCACTCTGTTTAATACACCTGCTGGCGCTTACACTCTGCGGGAATTTTGGTACTGACCGAATTCACTTTCACCAAACGATAAACACCATCATAGTCTTCAGCAAACTCACCTTGTGGCACATCTTCTGTCACATCGAGCACCACATAAATGGGCTGATAAGGCTGATGATTTTGTTCCGCCGTGGTTTTTGCCAGATCACGAAGCTGCTGTAATGCTTCAGGCTCACCATTGAGCCAAAATACACTCGGGTCATTACAAGGCTGGAATGTCTCTACCCCCTCGCCCCACACATACATCCCCTGCACCTGAATAGGATCATCAGTAGCATACACACTCGATGCAGATAACATTAACGCTACGGACAGAATGATTTTTTTGATCATATTTATTTCAAGCCTCTACAACACACGTCATGCGCTTTAACAAGAAACCACACTATATTGACTGAGACAACCCTAATTAGAAAGGTTCAGAGAAAAAAAGAAACGGCGGGAAAATATCATGTAAATACAGGCTATTTCAGCTGTTACACGGATAAAAAATAGAGGCAATAGAGGGAAAAACAGCAATGTGAAACAACAACAGAACAACCCAATATTGTCTACAACGCAGAACATCAGGCATAAAAAAAGCGGTTAGCTTTCGCTAACCGCCAGAAATAGATTTAACTATTTTGAGAACGTATCGCGCAGCGATTAGTTCAGACGCTCTTTAATACGAGCAGACTTACCAGAACGCTCACGCAGGTAGTACAGTTTCGCTTTACGAACAGCACCACGACGCTTAACAGCCATGCTATCGATCAGTGGAGAGTGAGTCTGGAACACACGCTCAACACCTTCGCCGTTAGAGATCTTACGTACTGTGAACGCAGAATGCAGACCGCGGTTACGCTTAGCGATTACCACGCCCTCGAATGCCTGCAGACGCTTTTTGTCACCTTCAACAACCCAAACTTGTACAACTACGGTGTCACCAGGACGGAACGCAGGTACGTCTTGCTTCAGCTGTTCATCTTCCAGTTGCTTAATGATATTGCTCATAATTCTCTCTTTACCCTAGAATTAACTGAATCTTTAGTTCTGCTTACTGCCCTGAGATTCCTCTTGGAACTCAGTCAGAAGCACCGCTTGCTCGTCAGTCAGAGCTAGGCTTTCTAGAAGCTCAGGTCTTCTCAGCCAAGTACGGCCTAGCGATTGCTTTAATCGCCAGCGACGGATATGCGCATGGTTCCCCGATAACAGTACCGGAGGCACTTGCATGTCATCTAACACCTCAGGTCGGGTGTAGTGTGGGCAATCTAACAAGCCATTTGCAAAAGAGTCCTCTTCTGCTGACGCCTGATGACCCAGCACACCCGGAACAAACCGTGCGACTGCATCTAACAAGGTCATGGCGGGCAGCTCCCCTCCACTTAACACGTAATCGCCGATTGACCACTCTTCGTCAATTTCGGTTTGGATCACGCGCTCATCTATCCCTTCGTAGCGGCCACAAACCAGAATTAACTTCTTGTTGGTTGCCAACTCACTCACACCAGACTGATCCAGCGTGCGCCCCTGTGGGGATAGATAGATAACTTTTGCACCGTCACCTGCTGCAGCTTTTGCTGCATGAATTGCATCCCGTAAAGGTTGCACCATCATCAGCATTCCCGGACCGCCCCCGAAAGGTCTGTCATCGACAGTACGGTGCCGGTCATGTGTGAAATCACGTGGATTCCAACACTCAATGCTGAGCAAGCCATTTTTTACCGCTCGGCCAGTTACCCCGAAATCGGTCACTGTTCGGAACATCTCAGGGAACAAGCTTACAATGCCTATCCACATAGGTTTCGGCCTATCCACATAGATCTATCCAAAATAGATTTAGTGCCAATACTCGTCAGATAAAACCAATGTTTTACCTGTGGGTCAGAAACCAGGATCCCACTCAACCTCAATGGTTTGGGCGGCAAGATCGACTTTTTTGATAACCTGCCCATCGAGGAACGGAATTAACCGCTCCTTAACTCCGAAAGCATCATTCAGGTTTGCTTTGACTACCATAACGTCGTTAGAGCCGGTTTCCATCATGTCGATGATTTTACCAAACTCATAACCGCTTACGTTAACTACCTTGCAACCCATCAGGTCACGCCAGTAGTAATCGCCGTTATCTAGTGCGGGCAACTGTGAAGCTTCAACAGCAATTTCCACATTGGTCATTGCATGTGCCGCTTCGCGATCATCAATACCTTTCAGTTTGACAATCAGATCACTGTTGTGATGACGCCAGCTTTCCAGCTCAGTCTCACACCATTGACCCCTGATTTTCAGATACCAAGGTTGGTATGCAAAAATGCTTTCTGAATTTTCGGTGGAAGAGTACACCCTGAGCCAACCACGAATACCGTATGTAGAGCCCAGTTTCCCAAGCACAACAGGCTCAAGCAGCTTACTCATTGTGACCACCTAGACGGATTACGCAGCTTTCTGCGCGTCTTTTAACAGCTTAGCGACACGATCAGTCATCGCAGCGCCTTGACCGATCCAATGGTTGATGCGATCCAGGTCCAGACGAACCTTTTCAGCAGAACCAGCAGCGATTGGGTTGAAAAAACCAACGCTTTCGATGAAACGGCCATCACGTGCACAACGGCTGTCAGCTACGACTACTTGATAGAACGGACGCTTTTTTGCGCCGCCACGTGCCAAACGAATAGTTACCATAACGTCCTCTTATATTAACAACAACACCCAGAGACCGTATTGAGGGTCGGCTCCGGGAGTTTGCGAAAAAGCTGTCGAATTTTACTCGTTTTAGGGTAAAAAGCAACCTACTCTCTATGATTAGCTAAAACACATTGATTTTATAGCTAAAATTAACGGCCTAGCATACCGGGTGGCAACATTCCTTTCATGCCGCGCATCATTTTTGCCATACCGCCTTTGCGCATTTTTTTCATCATGCGCTGCATTTCGGTGAACTGTTTTAACAGACGGTTGACATCCTGAACCTGAACCCCAGAACCCAGTGCGATACGGCGCTTACGCGAACCTTTAATCAGCTCAGGGTTACGGCGCTCGGCTTTGGTCATTGAGTTAATCATCGCTTCCATTTTGACGGTGACTTTGTCATCCATCTGGGCTTTGATATTATCAGGAAGCTGACCGGCACCCGGTAACTTCTCAAGCATGCTCATCATGCCGCCCATACTGCGCATCTGTTTTAGCTGATCGCGGAAATCTTCCAGATCAAAGCCGTCGCCTTTTTTGAACTTTTCAGCCATTTTTTCGGCTTGTTCACGGTCAACGTTACGCTCAAGATCTTCAATCAGCGACAGCATATCGCCCATTCCCAGAATACGGGAGGCTACACGGTCTGGGAAGAAAGGTTCGAGGGCATCGGTTTTTTCACCGACACCCAAAAACTTAATCGGTTTACCGGTGATATGGCGAATCGACAGTGCCGCACCACCACGCGCATCACCATCAACTTTAGTCAGGATCACACCGGTCAACGGTAAGGCTTCATTAAATGCTTTGGCAGTATTTGCCGCATCCTGACCGGTCATGGCATCCACCACGAACAGCGTTTCGACCGGATTAATCGCAGCATGTACTTGCTGGATCTCTTCCATCATTTCGCTGTCAACATGCAGACGGCCAGCGGTATCAACCAGCAGCACGTCATAGAACTTCAGCTTGGCATGTTGTAAAGCCTGCGACACGATATCAAGCGGCTTTTGCTGCGGATCTGAAGGAAAGAAATCAACCCCAACCGTTTCAGCCAAGGTTTCCAACTGTTTAATCGCCGCAGGGCGATATACGTCAGCAGAAACAACCAGTACTTTTTTCTTTTTACGTTCGCGCAGGAATTTACCCAGTTTTGCCACACTGGTGGTTTTACCCGCACCTTGCAAACCGGCCATCAGCACTACGGCTGGCGGTTGAGCAGCAAGGTTTAAGTCATTATTGGCTTCGCCCATAGAGGCTTCAAGCTCATCACGTACAATTTTGACGAACTCTTGCCCCGGCGTCAGGCTTTTGTTGACTTCCTGCCCAACGGCTCGCTCTTTAACGCGGTTAATGAACTCGCGTACCACTGGTAAGGCAACATCAGCCTCCAGCAGCGCCATGCGAACTTCACGTAAAGTGTCTTTAATATTTTCATCAGTCAGCCGGCCACGGCCACTGATATTGCGCAGTGTGCGCGACAGTCGATCAGAAAGATTCTCAAACATCGTAGTCATTATCCGCTTGCACAGGTTCTGTGTGACTTAGTAATGGGGGGATTATACCTGATTATTCTACTTATGTGGCAGTCGCAAGGTTGGAGCATTGCTCAGAGGACGGTATACTGGAAACTCTATTTTCAGGTTATGTGACAGCAGACACCGAACTTATGCCCCTATTCGCAACGCTTGCTTTACTCGGTTATGCCGCCTGCTTGGTGTTAATCATCCCAAGTCTGCTGCAAAAAAACGGCCCCAATAAACCGGCGGTCTTTTGTTGTGCCGGATTAGCGCTCTTGTTCCATACTCTGACGCTAAAAGAGCTTATTTTCAATGCGGTAAGCGGCCAAAATCTCAGTTTATTAAATGTGGCCTCGCTCGTCGGTTTGATTATTACTGCGTTGATGACGCTCTCTTTACTGCGTTACCGTGTCTGGTTTTTAATGCCGGTGGTGTACAGTTTTGCCGGAATTAACCTTGCTGCCGCGCGCTTTTTACCCGGTGCATTTATTACACACTTAGAGGCTCATCCGGGTATTTTAGGGCACATCACGCTGGCGCTGTTTGCCTACGCAACCTTGATGATTGCCACCTTGTATGCCATTCAGCTTGCTTGGCTTGATCACCGTTTAAAGCATAAAAAACTGCCCGTCAGCCCGATGTTTCCGCCGCTGATGACCGTTGAGCGTCAGTTATTCCAAATCACCTTAGTCGGTGAGGTTCTGCTGACGCTGACACTGGTTACTGGCTGGTTTTTTATCCACGATATGTTTGCTCAAGGGCAATCTCACAAAGCGGTGCTCTCGCTATTTGCATGGCTGGTGTATGGCACACTGCTGTGGGGGCACTTTAAGCAGGGCTGGCGCGGTCGCCGCGTGGTTTATGCCAGTATGATTGGCGCATTTTTGCTGACGCTGGCGTACTTTGGTAGCCGTTTTGTGCAGGAAGTGATCCTGCGCTAGTGCATTTTTCGGCGCGGGCAGCCACATCACAGGCGTAGGTAAGTCTGTGTGCCGATGCCCGCCAATCTGACTCTTTCCTTGCACAATAAAAATACTTTACGGGGGATGCAAAGCCACTTCCTGCCGTTTCCTCATCTTTTTACGTTCACCGCACTCTGGTTTTATCTGCTTATTTGATATGAAAAAGTAGCATTAGCGCGCGGTTAAATTCATACTTATCTTCTGTTTACTCTTGAAAGGAACCATTACTTGAACGACATACATACCGGCACGCTCTTTGTTGTGCTGATTTTAATGTTGTTAATTTCTGCCTATTTCTCTGGCTCCGAAACTAGCATGATGTCTTTGAACCGTTACCGGCTACGGCACATGGCAAAAGAGGGGCACCGCGGCGCAAAGCGCGCGGAACAACTGCTGCAACGGCCTGAGCGCTTACTCAGCCTGATCCTGATAGGTAATAACTTAGTCAATATTCTTGCCTCGGCCATTGCCACCATTCTTGGCATGCGCCTGTTTGGTGATGCCGGTGTCGCCGTGGCGACCGGTGTTCTAACTCTGGTTGTTCTGATCTTTTCGGAAGTCATGCCAAAAACCATTGCGGCGCTGTATCCGGAAAAAATCGCCTTCCCAAGTACGTTTTTGTTGTCTTTGCTGTTAAAGGTGATGATGCCTATCGTACTGCTAACCAACTTGATCACCAGTGGTTTAATGCGGCTATTTGGTTTGCGCTCTGATGTTAAAAATGAAGCATCAGTCAGCAAAGAAGAGCTGCGCACTATTGTGTATGAAGCGGGCCCGCGCATCACCCGCCGTAATCAAGATATGCTGCTGTCTATCTTTGATCTTGAGCAGATCACGGTAGAAGATATTATGGTGCCGCGCAATGAAGT
>NZ_JBOFRH010000545.1:0-1165 GCF_051650925.1 Plesiomonas sp. | reverse complement strand
TTATTCAACATGTACTGTCCCGCCTGTACGATCTGGGCATCAGTGATATTTTCGGTGTTCCTGGTGATTATGCTTTTCCTATCGAAGATGCGGTGTGTGAAGATAATCGCCTGCGCTGGATTGGTAACTGTAATGAGTTAAATGCGGCATATTCAGCCGATGGTTATGCCCGTATTCATGGCATGGCTGCGTTGAGTACCACCTTTGGTGTTGGAGAGCTCAGTGCTATCAGTGGCATTGCGGGTGCATTTGCCGAATCGCTGCCGATTTTCCACTTGGTAGGGATGCCGGCAAGCAGTGTGCAAGCTCAAGGCGGGCTCGTACACCACACATTGGGTGATGGTCATTTCACTACGTTTTATGAAGCCACTGCGCCGTTTGTGTGTGCTCGTGCAATTATGACTCCGGAAAACTGTGTGGCTGAAACGGAACGCTTGATTGCTGCGGCTCTGCGTTACCGTAAACCAGTATACATGGTTTTCCCGAGTGATTATGCCACCATGCCTGTAGTGGAAATGGCTGTGCCTGCCGCGGTGACAGAAAGCAGCGATCCTGTGGTACTGACTGAGGTGGTCGATATTCTGGCTGATCGCTTGAATAACAGTCAGCAAGCTTGCGTGCTGCCAGGGATCTACTTGGCGCGTCATGGTGTGCGTCAAGAAACGCTGAGTCTGATTGAAGCGGCGAATCTGCCGTTTGCTACCATGATGATGGATAAGAGCGTACTGGATGAAAGTCATTCCAACTATATCGGGATGTATAACGGCAATTTGATGGATGCGAATGTCCGTGATTTTGTTGAAAGCAGCGATTGTGTGTTGAGAATCGGCGCGATTATGTCGGATTTCAACACTGGTGCGTTTACTGCGCGGCTTGATAGCCGTAAGTGTATTGCCATCATGCCAGAGTCAGTGCAAATCGGCGGGGCTGTGTATAACCGAGTGCTAATGAAGGATGTGCTAGAGGCGGTGGCTAAAAAAGTCAGTAAAAAAGCTTTCCCGGCACATGCACCAAAAGTTACAGCATTGCCAGTAGTGACTGCCAGTGGCAAGATTACGGCAGAATATCTTTATTCACGTTGGCAACAAATGCTCAAACCGAATGACATTTTGATGGCTGAAACCGGTACATCATCTATGGGCTTAGGTTTTGCTCGTATGCCACA
>NZ_JBOFRH010000544.1:0-1374 GCF_051650925.1 Plesiomonas sp. | reverse complement strand
TCGGCCCGCCAGCGGCGTTCAAGCATGATCGGGTAGCGGTAGATCACCACATTCAGAAAACTGCCAATAACCAAACCGAACAGCGCCGCTAACAGAGTTATTCCGTCCACTGGAAACCTTATTATGATAGTGCGCAAGGCGCGGGAAAGAGGAAGATATAAGTACAACGTAGAGTGCTTATATCTATTTGTTTACTGAGTGAAACCCTCATTATGCCGAACAATTTTACCGTAAAATACGAGAGGCGTCTTGGGCTGTTGCGTGGTTTATCGTTAAACGTAAAATTGCGTATTTATCTTTTTAAAGCCCATGTTTTGCTTTCAATACACTCACGGTTTTTCAGTGGATGTAGCCGTTATTTGGCTGGGTGGGTATTTCGGGTTTGCCAGTTTATTTTTTTGGAAATACTCAGCAGTAAACAAGCTGGCATCATCAGGAAACAGAAAATAGGCTTCGCGTTGGAGTTTAGCTAGCTGTGTGGTCTTTCCTTGTTCGTGATAAACCATCGCCAAAAAATTGTAGTATTCGGTGCGTGGGTAGGCGCGCATATCCTCTTTAATCCACTGCTCTACTTTTTTCAGATCTTGCTGATTATCCGTTGCTACGGCGGCATTGATGGTTTCCACAATCAGGTAAAAATTGAGCCGCCGATACCATGCTATTGGGTTGATGTTGTTGACGACTAATGAGAGATCTTTACGGCCTTGCGTTTCATACCGATACAAATTGTGGGTGGTATGCAAGGTGGTGAGCATAAAAATGAGGGTAAATCCAAACAGTAAATAACCTGAAAGCCGTAACGCAAAGGTGCGAGCAACTGGCAATGTGCTCTGAGCTGGTTTATCAATCAGTGCAATTAATACAACAAACATCAGCCAGTGCGGAACAGAGTGGTAGAAGGGGTATTCAAGTTGGCTGTGTAATGCCAGCGGGATCAACAGTGCTACAAACATAGGGGCATATTTTTGTTGAACGCAGGCATGAAAAACAGCCAGTGCAGCCAGCAGTAAGCCTAGCACTGGAATAATCCCGCCTTGTGCACCAAGTTGTAAGATTTCGTTGTGGGCATGTGCCAGCCCCGCCAGCCCTGCATGGTCAAACTGACCTGCAGCATAACCTTTAGCACTGAACCACAAATAAGCCGATTCAAAATTACCAAATCCCCAGCCCTGCAGTGGTTTGGCGGCCCACAGTTGCAGTGTTTGCGGGTAGGTATAGGCTCGGGGACTTTCCAATGAAACCCGATCAGCCATCAGCAGGGTAATATCATTCAGCCAAAAATTTTGTGCTAGCCCCCATAGTAGACCAATACTCAGGGCGATAAAAAATAGCGCTGCATTTTGTTTATGTTGGTGATTTTGGCGCAGCAGTGTG
>NZ_JBOFRH010000543.1:0-11759 GCF_051650925.1 Plesiomonas sp. | reverse complement strand
ACCTGCGCCAAAGTGACACCTTTACCAACCTGATAACTTTTCCAGCCAGTGCTGTTGCTTGTAGCAGCCGGTGGCGGTGTCGTTTTTACTACCTCTTTTTTGGCGGCTTCTTTAACTGGTGGTTTGGTTACTGGCGCTGGTTTTACTGCCGGTTTATCGGCAACCATGGTTTTTTCGCTGCTGGTGTTACGGGCCGGTGGTGCAGTTACCGTACTTTTTGGCCGTTCGGTGATCGGGCGTTCTGCTGCCGGTGTCCGATTGGCTGAGTTGATTGCCGCTGTGTTATTACCGTTATTACGTGCTGGCGGTATAACAGGTTCAACCTCGGTTTGCCGCTCAAGCTCTTCTGGCATCTCTTGCGGAATTCGGCGATCAGGCTCACGGGCAGAGAGAGCTTCCGGTGTAAGCGTCACCGGCTGGCCATCATTCGTATCAGCACCACTGAGCGCTCTGTTTTCATCCACAGAGGTTGCCGAAGGTCCGCGTGAGGTACTGTCACCCGAAGGCAGCAAGATACCCAGCAGGATAACCAGTACGCTGACCGTCATCCAGCGGCGGTGAAAAGGCGAGACTGGGCCGAACCACGTAAAGCGATCAGGAATATGCCACAGTGCAATCAGACCCGCCTGTAATACGCCAGACAACCCCAACTCTGCCGATGGCAGTGAGATATTCATGGTCGGCAACTGCCACTGAGGCAACTCTAGGCGGTTAAACCAGCGTTGCAGACGCCGTGTGCGGCTGTTCTGATTTTTTTTGACCGGTTTTGCTCGGCGCTTTTGACCTGTTCTTCCCACAGGCCCGTTATCTGTTCGCAGGTCCACTTTTGCTCCATGTACTAGACGTGCCGCGATAAGTTTATTTTTTCCTTTTCGACGGCAAATGTCACGGTATTTAGATTGAAAACTCGGATTTCTCTTCCCACTTTTTGCCGGAAAGAACAGAGACTGCTATGCTCGCGGTTCAGTAAGCGGTTTATCGGTAAGGAAAACAGATGACAACCCCGATTCTTGAAACCTTAGAAGCACAAGCAAGTTATGGTATTGGTTTGCAAATTGGCCAACAACTGGTTGACAGTGGTATGGCTGATTTAGCGCTTGATGCGCTGTCTGCGGGTCTGCGTGATGCGCTAGAAGGCAATGCACCTGCAATTCCGGTTGATGTAGTTCATCGCGCACTGCGTGAAATGCACACCCGTGCGGAAACAGCGCGTCAGGCTCAATTCCAAGAAGTTGCTGCCGAAGGCGAAGCCTTTTTACAACAAAATGCTAGCCGTGAAGGTGTGAATAGCACAGGTTCAGGCTTGCAGTTTGAAGTGCTGGAACAGGGTACTGGCCCAATTCCTGCACGTACTGACCGCGTGCAAGTACACTACACCGGTAGCCTGTTAAATGGCACTGTTTTCGACAGTTCTGTACAGCGCGGCCAACCGGCAGAGTTTCCGGTTAATGGCGTGATTGCAGGTTGGACCGAAGCGCTGACTATGATGCCAGTCGGCTCTAAGTGGCGTTTATACATTCCACATGCACTGGCATATGGTGAGCGTGGCGCTGGCCAATCTATCCCGCCTTGCAGCATGCTGCAATTTGATGTTGAGCTGCTGGATATTCTGTAAGCGCCCGCGTTAAAATCAGTACTATTATTACAAAATCACCACGGGACGTTTTATTACGCGGCCCGTGGTGATGTTTATGTGTTGAGGCTCTTGGCCGTAACTTACCTATTTTTCAGCCGTTATTTTTTCAATTCAGCTTGGATCAGGCCCATTGCCTGACTAATTTCACCCGCCGTCAGCGCCCCTTCTTTGGCAAACAATACCTTCCCTTGCGCATTGAGCACAATAATGGCGGAGCTTTCCGGTTTTAACTGCCATGCCTGTTGCACTACACCGTTAGCATCATAAATAAATTGTGACCACGGAAATTCGAGTTTGCTGTCTTTTAGGCTGCTGCGCACAAAGGCACTGGTGCCGATAATGGCATCGTCAGCATTCACAATCGTGGTGGTTTGATAACGTTCGTGCGAAAGCTTGGCGGCTTTAATCGCTTCAATAAAAGGTGCATTCATCTCTTTGGCAGATGAGCGCCCTGCAATGGCTTGTACTACACGAACTTTCCCACTCAATTGCTGCGTGCTCCAAGGGGAGTACACAATATCAGTGCCTGATTTCTCTGTTTTTTGGATAACCATTTCACCTTTATCAATCACAGTGGCACTTGGCAGTGGCTTATCTTGCTGGATCAGTGAGGCAAACACCCACGCTGGAAACAGGGCACTCAGTGCAACCATCAGAACGATTTTCTTCATCTTGTTTTCATCCTTTATAAAATAGGGGAAGAGCATCAGTCTTCATCTGCGGCGATTACCGCGATCTTATTGAAATAGGCGTGATTGACTGAAGAGTACAAGCCATACGGTAAGAATATGACCTGTGGTTAGCATAGCCTGCACGGTGGGGTTTGTCAGGTTCAGGTTACGGTTTGGTTGCTGTTTTGTGTGGCTATTCTTGCTGTGGAGATGTGCAGATCAGGAGTGAGATACGACATTTATCGTATAGTGATGACCATGTTTTATATGTGACCATTATTATATCGCGGGATAAATTTGTGAATCGTCACAAAATATCGTTTTACTGAAAAATTTCAGCAATATTTTCCGACTATCATCAACGACCTGATATGACATTATGACTATGATGACCTGGTCATGATGACGATTTACCTCACTTGTGTTAATATTATGTTGTGCTTGGTTGACGAGGAATGTTCAAACGCCGAGAGAGCAGACAAGTGGACTTGAATGGAGGTCAAACCAATGATGCGTATTTTTCAACGTTACAACCCCCCTGTGATTGCGCGCTACGTAAAGGGATTTTTCCGTGGCCGTGTCTATATTAAGGGAATCGGTGCTTTTGAATTTGATCAGGGTAAGATCCTGCTGCCAAAAACAAAAGATAAACAGCATTACATTGTGATGAGCGAGATTAATCGCCATATCAGTGAATTGCATGCTGAGGCAGCGTAAGAGATGAGTATATTTGTAATATACAGTATGCCTGAATAATCAGATCGCAATAAAGAGCAACAGAAAAGCGCAATAAAAAAAGCCATCAGCAATGATGGCTTTTTTAGTGTGTATTTCAATGATTAGGTTGGCCGTGATTAGACAAACAAATCCTGTTATTCGATATATTTATTCAGTTTTTTTGTTCAGTCTCTTCCGGCGTTGGCGTGCCATCACTACGCTTTGCTAATTCAAGCTCTTCTTTATTTATGCTCTCAAGTGACATACGAGTGATAAGTAACTGATCAATTTTAAAGTTATCAATATCCACCACTTCAAACTTATATTTATCGAAGATAGTGTAATCGGTACGCTTTGGTATTTTACGCAGCATAAACATCATGAAACCACCAATGGTTTCATAGTTATCTGAATCTGGGAATTCATCAATATCCAATGCCCGCATGACATCATCAATCGGTGTACTGCCTTCAATCAGCCATGTATTTTCATCACGCTGCACAATCAGCTCTTCCTGATTCTGATTGACCAGATCACCCATCAGGGTGCTCATGACATCATTGAGGGTGATAATCCCCACGACCAGAGCATACTCATTGAGGATAACGGCAAAATCTTCACTGCTGCCTTTAAAACTTTCCAGTGTTTCAGACAGGGTGAGCGAATCAGGCACAAACAGTGGGTTGTGCATTGGCAAGCCTTCGTGCAAGGCAATGCTTTTTCCGTTCAAAATCCGCATCAACATATCTTTTGAGTCAACGTAGCCGACGACACTGTCAATGTTGTTATCACACACCAAAAACTTAGAGTGTGGATGCGAGGAGATTTTTTCACGGATACTCTGTTCACTTTCGCGAATATCAAAGTAGATCACATCTTCACGCGGTGTCATCGAAGAGGGCACAGTACGTGATTCAAGCTCAAACACGTTTTCAATCAGATGATGCTCTTGTTTACCGAGTACCCCTGCGAGTGCGCCTTGCTCAAACACGGTGTAGATGTCATCAGAAGTGATGTCTTCTTTACGAATAGTAGGAATGTTGAACAGTTTAAACAGTGTGTTTGCTATCCCATTGAAAAACCAGACTAATGGTTTGAATACGGTGATGCAAAATTGCATTGGTGTAACAATACGCGTTGAGATTGACTCAGGCGCTGCCATACCAATGCGTTTTGGCATCAGATCCGCAAACAGGATAAAGCCACCGGTCACAATAGAGAATGAGAGTAAAAAGCCAATTTTTCCGGCCATTTCCGGTGAGAGCCAGTGAATCAGCAGGCTTTCAAAGTAAGGTGAAAACGCCGTATCACCAATAATACCGCCTAAAATTGCAACGGCATTTAACCCGATTTGTACCACAGTAAAGAAGTTGCCAGGCTGTTCTTGTAGGGCAATGACACGCGCTGCACCTACATTGCCTTCATCGGCCATCACCTTGAGTTTGATTTTACGAGAGGCTGCGAGAGAGATTTCTGAAATGGAAAAGAAAGCACTTCCCGCGATCAGCAGAACAATGGCCAGTATATTTTCCAGCATTATCACGAGACCTTAACAGTAATTATGGCTCACACAAATTGTGGAGCATTTCGTTGTCGGTACTATTTCGTTGTTCGTACTACTAAAGTTACGCGCGCTACGATCATAGCGACAAGGAGGTGTCTGACGATAAGATCGCAGCGCAGCAGTTACTTGTTGTAGATTAAGTAACCAACTTAAATAACTTACGCAGTATAGCTGTCCGTTGAATTAGAAGCTAGGTGTCGTTGTTAAGCTTGCGGCGGCAGACAGACTCCGGTTCCCGCCAGCCCACAGTATCCATGCGGATTTTTAAACAAATATTGCTGATGGTACTCTTCGGCAAAATAAAATGTTGTTGCGGGAGAAATCTCCGTCGTGATGTTGCGCAGATCACCGGCGTCACGCAGGGCGCGCTGGTAGTTGTGTTGGCTGCGGGTGGCTAGCTGTGCCTGCTCTTCGGTAAATGTGTAGATCCCCGAGCGGTATTGCGTGCCACGATCATTACCTTGTCGCATACCTTGTGCCGGATCGTGGTGTTCCCAAAAGAGTTGTAACAATTGCTCAAAACTGATGATTTCAGGGGTATAACGGATAAGTACGGCCTCAGTATGCCCAGTCAGGCCAGAGCAGACTTCATCATAATGTGGATTTTCAGTGTATCCGGCGGTATATCCAGCGGCAGTGTAGCAAACCCCTTCTTGCTGCCAAAATAGGCGCTCTACGCCCCAAAAACAGCCCATAGCCATAATAATAGCCTGTGTATTTGGTGGCGCATCTGCATACAAAGACATGCCAAATACTGCATGAGGAGCGCTAAGTTTTATCGGAACAGAACGTCCCTTTAATGCATTATTTGCACTGACCAAGACAGATTTATCTGAATTCATCATAAAATCCTCTGTATTTTTGCTCTACGCTGTATATTACTGTGGAATGGATAGTTATGATCTCTACCATTGTAGAGCAAGAAATTGTTTCTTGAATTTAATCAACGTGATCTCCGTTGAGGTGTTTGTGCGAAAAAGAACAGCATATTTGTTATTCACATTACTATTAGCATCATTACCGTTACAAGCCTCGGTAAAATTACAAATAGATGGCCTAAGCGGTGAACTGCAACGTAACGTTCGTGCGCACCTTTCAACCATTACCGATGACGAGGTTTCTGCCAGCCCGCGTTTTAAACGGCGGGTCAAGGCCGGTATTGAAGATGGTTTGAAAGCACTGGGCTATTTTAGCCCTGAGATCCAGTTTGATTTAGTCCGCCGCGATCCGCCGGCAAAACCGCTGTTGATTGCTAAAGTAAAACCCGGTGAGCCGGTTAAAATTAAGAAAATCAATATTGAGTTACTGGGCGATGCCCGCAATGATCCAGCATTTCAGGCCTTGCTAAAAAAAACGCCTAAAATAGGTTCTGTCTTGAACCAAGGTGATTTCGATGCATTTCGTAAGCAATTAACCTCTCTGGCATTAGAGCGCGGTTATTTCAAAGCTCAGATATCCAACAGTAAACTGGAAGTTGCGCCTGAATTGTATGAAGCATTTTGGGATATTACGCTCGACAGTGGTCGCCGTTACCGCTTTGGTGATGTGACTTTCAGTGGCTCGCAAATTCTTGAATCCCGCTTAACGCCGTTAATTCCTTTCAAAACGGGGGATTACTATTTAGCCGCTACGCTGGCAAAATTTAACCAAAATCTCTCGGATACCAACTGGTATCGTAACGTGGTCATTGACCCGTTATTCAGTAAGGTTTCCGATAATATGGAGTTGCCTTTACAGGTGACGGTGGCACCAAGAGCGCCCAACAAAGTTGAATTTAGTCTGGGGTATGCCACGGATATTGGTCCGCGAACGAATATTACATGGAATAAACCGTGGACCAATAAGTTGGGCCACAGCTCTGAAACGAAAATGGGGCTTTCACAACCGGAACAAACGTTGGAGTTTGGTTATCGTATTCCTACGCGTGATAATCCGCTGGAAAAATTCTATACCTTCAACAGTAAGATTGAATCAAAGAATAATAATGACACCAAAGATCAATCCGTCTCTGCCAGTATCGGTGCGTACTGGAATGTCTCTTCCGGTTGGCAGCACACGCTCACCTTAAATACCAGTTACAGCAGCTTTGAACAGGGTTCACAACAAGCTGATACCTTCTTGTTATATCCCGGCGTGCAATTTGCCCGTACTCGCTCACGCGGTGGTTTGATGCCATCTTGGGGGGATTCACAAGTCTTTGGTATTTATTATGCCAATACCGCGTGGATGTCAGACATTGATATGTTGCAGTTGCGCGGCCGTACCACCTGGATTCGAACTTACGCAGAAAAACACCGTTTTGTCTCGCGTCTTGAGGCGGGTTGGTTAGAGAGCAGTGACTTTGATAAAGTGCCGCCATCATTGCGTTTTTTTGCCGGTGGTGACCGCAGTATTCGTGGTTACAAGTATGAGTCGATCTCTCCGGTCGACAGTGAAGGCAAACTGACCGGTGCATCGCAAATGGCAACCGGAACACTCGAATATCAGTACAATGTTAGCGGTAATTGGTGGGGTGCGGTGTTTTATGACACTGGTTTTGCGACCAACAAGTTTAGCCGTGATGATCTGAAATCAGGTGTTGGCGTTGGTGTTCGTTGGGGGTCACCACTGGGCCCTGTACGCGTTGATATTGCACATCCTCTTGCTAAAGACAGCTCCGGCGTGCAGCTTTATATCTCTCTGGGGCCAGAGCTATGAATCCGTTAAAAAAATTAAGTATTGGTTTTTTAATTACCCTGTTTTTACTGATTGCGGCATTGGCCGGTTTGCTGGGTACCGAGTCAGGTTTGCGCATTGTATTTAACAGTGCTGCTCGCTGGGTTCCGGGGTTGGATATTCGCGCCGTTTCGGGCAACTGGTCTCGCGGTATTCACCTACAGGGGGTGGAATACCGTATGCCGGGCGTGGATGTCACGGTTGATGATTTCCTGTTGCAGCTCGATTTGAATTGCTTGCGCCGCAGTGAAGTCTGTATTCGCCAGTTGACCACTAATAAGGTTAACGTGGCGATAGATACCGCGCTGTTACCACCGTCTGAGCCGTCAGAGTCTGCACCACTTACCCGAATATCAACACCGTACCCGTTGGGATTACAGCTATTGCAGCTTGATAACATCAATGTTTCGGTTGATGGTACACAGATTTCACTAGCCCACTTTAGCAGTGCAGCTCGCTGGCGTGAGCAGTTGGTTACGTTGGAGCCGACCGAGTTTAACGGCCTAACGGTAAAAACTGCACCTACGGCTATCGACAGTACCGTATCAGAGCCTTCAGCCACTGACAGCAGTAAGTCGGCAATACCGGAAAAAGCTGCCGCTGATCAAAAGAAGGCAGTCAGCAGCCCGGTCACTCACAGCGCTGCAGCTAATACAACCGACAGCGCGGCATCTGATGATATCGCCCAGCAGCTAACCGCGTTATTTGCAAAACCGCTACTGCCTGAACTGCCCGTTATCACTTTGCCGGTGGATATTGCGATTGAGCAGATCCATGCCAAGCAAACACTGATTGATACAGGCACGCCATTGCAGATTGATGATCTGCTGCTCAGTGCCAATACTGTCGATAACAAAGTCAGTATCGATACCCTGCAAGTCACTCTGCCACAAGGCAGTGCATCATTATCGGGAACGATTGATCTGGCAAAAAGCTTCCCTGTACAGCTCACGTTAGATTCCAACCTTGCACTGGCCCCGCTGAATAAGCAGCAGTTACAGCTGGATGTGAGTGGTGCGCTGTATGAACAGCTAAATGTAGCGCTGGCACTGCGTGGTGATGTACAGGCACAGATTTCTTTGCAGACTGAACTGGCTAAAGCCGGTTTACCACTGCAACTGTCGGTTGATAGTAAACGGCTAGTCTGGCCGTTAACCGGAACGGCAGATTACAGTGTGCAGGATCTGGCCCTGAAACTGACCGGTAGCGCCGAAGACTATAAGCTCAAATTGAATGCTGCAGTAAGTGGCACTGATCTGCCTGCCAGCAAACTAGGGTTAACTGCACAGGGCGATCTTAGCCATGTCGCCATTCAAAACTTGCGTCTTGATACGCTCGGCGGCAATGCACAACTGAAAGGCTCACTGGCATGGAAAAAGCTGCTCAAATGGCGTGCAGATCTCTATCTCAATAATCTGAGCACGACTAAGCAGTGGCCTGATTATCCGGCTCAATTAAATGGCCGTGTTAGCACTAAAGGTGAACTACAAGGTGAGGCATGGGCCGTTGATGTTCCGATTTTTAACATCAAAGGGCAGGCACTGAAAAAACCACTCGATTTACAGGCCGTAGTGAGCGGGCGTAGTACCGGAAAATGGAATATCTCGGCACTTAAACTCAATATGGGTGGCAATAATCTGCTGGCAAAAGGGGTTATTGATAAAAACTGGAAGATGGATGCGGAGATCAATGCGCCGCGTCTAGATGGCATTTTGCCGGATTTAGGCGGGCAAGTGAAAGGTAACTTGCAGCTGCGCGGTGCACTGCTGACACCGAATGTAGATCTTGACCTGACTGCGACCCGTTTACGCTGGCAAGATCTGCAAATCGGCCGTTTACAGGCTAAAGGTAAAGTGGATTCGCAGCAGCAGATTAAGGGCAATATGGATATCAGCCTGCAAAATCTGGTGCAAGGTGATCTGTCGGTTAAAACATTGACACTGGCAGCCAGTGGTGATGAGCGTCAGCATCAATTGCGTTTTGCGATGCAAGGTGAACCGGTTTCTGCCGGATTACGATTAAATGGCAGCTTTGATCGCAGCAGCATGAACTGGAAAGGCACGCTAAGTCAGACGGAAGCACAAACACCGGTCGGCCCATGGACGCTGCAAGCGCCGGTTGCTCTGGCGTATAAAAATACGCAACAGCAACTCACCATTAGCCCGCTGTGTTTAACCAACCCAAATGCCGAAGTGTGTTTACCACAGGCGGCTACGGTAGGGGCAAGCGGACAAGCGCAAATTGCCTTGCGCCGCTTTGATCTGGCCATGCTCAAACCTTTCTTGGGCGACCAAACACGTCTGAAAGGGCAGCTACAGGGGCAAAGCGAGATCCGCTGGAGAGCAGATGATGCTATTCCTACGGTCAAAGCCAGTATCAACAGCAGCGATATTCGGATTGTTCAGTGGCTGATGGGTCGCCGTCTTCCGATAGATTTAAGCACGCTAGCTCTGAATCTGAATATCGAAAAAGGGCGCTTACTGCTGACCAATCAGGTTCAGATTAAGGGTAATGGTGGGCTGGATAACCGCATTGAGATCAGCGATCTGGCCGGTAGCCGCCGTTTGGGTGGCAGTATTAAAATCAACCAACTTTCTCTGGGTGTGCTTTCACCGATGCTGGAGAAAAGCGAAAAGGCACAGGGTGATATTAATGCTGATTTGCAGCTCGGCGGTTCACTGTTAAAACCGTTGTTACGTGGTGAGTTGAGTGTGAACGAGCCGCAGCTGACCGGCGCATGGTTGCCGGTAGATATTATTGGCGGCAATCTGAATATTCGCTTCTTAGGCACAAGTTCAACACTGAGTGGTGCATTAAAAACCCCTGAAAGTGTACTGAATCTGACCGGTGAGGCTAACTGGCAAAAGCCGGAGCAGTGGAGTGCATTGGTCAAAGCTAATGCGAACCGCTTGCGGGTTGCGTTGCCGCCGATGGTGCAATTGGATGTCACGCCAGATCTCACTTTTACTGCATCCCCCACACAAATAGAGCTGACCGGTTCGGTGCAGATCCCGTGGGCACGCATCAATGTTGATAGCCTGCCGGAGAGCGCAGTAGATAGCTCATCTGATCTGGTGATCCTGAATAACCAACTGCAACCGGTAGAGAAAAGTAATCCGGGTGCGGCGGTGAAAACTGATCTGATGATCCGTTTAGGTGATGATATCCGCCTGAACGCTTTTGGTCTGAAAGCCCGTTTGCACGGTAATTTACATGTATTGCAAAATACACAGGGGCCGACTATTCGTGGTGCCGTGTATCTGGCTGATGGCCGTTATCACTCATTTGGTCAGGATTTGGTGATTCGTAAAGGTCAGTTGCTGTTTGTTGGCCCACCGGAACAGCCAATGCTGAATATCGAAGCCATCCGTAACCCTGAAGCGGTGGAGAATGATGTCGTTGCTGGCCTGCGGATTACCGGTTTGGCAGACAGCCCAGTGCTGACGATTTTCTCTGAACCGGCAATGTCACAGGCCGAAGCGCTCTCTTATCTGTTGCGTGGTGAACCACTGGATGATGGTGATGGTGACAGTGGCGCGATGACCTCAGCCCTGATTGGGATTGGCCTATCGCAAGGTAGCCAGTTGGTTGGGCAGATTGGTCAGGCATTTGGTATCAGTGATCTATCACTTGATACACAAGGGGTGGGTGATAGCTCACAAGTGGTGGTGAGTGGTTACATTATGCCGGGGTTACAAGTGAAATACGGCGTAGGTATTTTTGACTCATTAGCCGAGCTGACACTGCGTTACCGTTTAATGCCAAGCTTGTATTTACAGGCAGTATCGGGCTTAAATCAGGCTGTTGATCTAATTTATCAGTTTGAGTTTTAAACCAGTCTGTTAGCACTGTACGCAGAAAATAAAAAAACACCGCCCATCTGAGCGGTGTTTTTTTATGGTTATTTGTAGCTATCTTTCAAGCGGCCTGTTGTTCTGGCCGGTTACGCTTTTTTAGCGCGCTCAAATGAGGTCAGAATTTCAGCTTTTGCTGATTCAACCCCTTCCCAGCCTTCAACTTTGACCCACTTACCAGATTCCAGCTCTTTGTAACGCTCAAAAAAGTGGGTGATCTGTGCACGCAGCAGCTCTGGCAGATCGTCGATATCCTGCACATGGTCATACTGCTTACTCAGCTTACTGTGCGGTACTGCAACCACTTTGGCATCTTCACCTGATTCGTCAGTCATCTTCA
The DNA here is from genome assembly GCF_051650925.1 of Plesiomonas sp. Classification (NCBI taxonomy): domain Bacteria; kingdom Pseudomonadati; phylum Pseudomonadota; class Gammaproteobacteria; order Enterobacterales; family Enterobacteriaceae; genus Plesiomonas; species Plesiomonas sp. The sequence continues at coordinate 262 of NZ_JBOFRH010000543.1, read as the reverse complement.
GTACCCCGACTGGGCGGCAGCGAATGACGGAACCGGGCAACAGCGGGTAAGGCGTTGGCACCAGTACATCTACCGGATCACCGTCGAGTGACAGCGTGTGGTTCACATATCCGTAGTTACACGGGTAGAACATCGGGGTAGACATAAAACGGTCAACAAAAATAGCGCCAGACTCTTTATCCACTTCATACTTGATAGGATCTGCATTCGCCGGAATTTCAATAACAACGTAGATATCATCGGGCAGACTTTTTCCTGCAGG
>NZ_JBOFRH010000542.1:0-19317 GCF_051650925.1 Plesiomonas sp. | reverse complement strand
CTAAACTTATCCATCGGTAGATAAGGGCTAGCTTCAGCTGGAGAGTCATACCCAGAGTCACTACCGGACTCTCTTCTCAAAGAAGAGATATTTTCATTACGTTCATTTATATAAATATAATTTGGTTTTATCTCTTCATAAACATGCTGATCATAGATATGATCTTCTGATTTATTTTTTATTGCACTCAGCGCTTTTTGAATATCATCTAACAGATTTTCTGTTATAGGCTTAATTGTTTCTTCTGGCGAATGAAATTGAAATGAAATATTTCTAATTGGCACATCAGGACGCGGACCACTACGCTGTTCAGGAAATAAATCATTAGCCGATTCGTTACTCATTATCGCCATTTTTTCACTCGCTAAAACAGCTAGATCTTTATTTATTTCATGCTTTAAAGATTTAATATCATTTAATAATTTAGTTTTCCTCTGCAATGCCATTGAATTGCTTTTACTCAGGCGGAGTATTAATCCATTATGTTTATTATTTATTTCCTCATTAGAAGATCCATACGTTCGCTTAACGGATGAAATAAACCGCGCCCTTACCCGCACATTTATTTTTTGTGGGGATAGTTTCGCCCCTAAAAATCGATGGATTAAGCTATTCCGAGGTTTTACCTGGCCATTAAGCCGTTTTAATTCCTTAATGCTACGTTTTAACTCACTCTTTTCAGACTTTAGGCTCTCCATAGAGAGTTCAGTGTTTTTAATATTAGATCCAGATAACAGCCTTGATATACCAATCATAATAAGCCTCTCTTTAATAAACTAATATTTTCACTTCTAAATTTATCATTCACGAACAAGTCAGCAACAATCGAGAATAATAATTATCACATTGATACCAATCTTAATTCCAGAAGTCATCTTTATTCATAAAAAAACAGATTGATTTTAAAAATACATCGAGAAAAGATAATGAAGAAAGGTAAAAGAGATATTTAAAACAAAAAAACCCAATAAGCTACAATGGCTTTATTGGGTTTACATGCATTAATTAGAAAAAAGAGATTGGAATATATTAGCGGATATTAGAGGTTTGACGGGGTATCAATTCAAAACCAACATCAATAATTTGAGGTGTTTGTTTCGCTTTTTCTGGCTGTTCAATAGCCAGTAAGAGTGCCCGAATGAGTTGTGTACCAATTTGCTCTGGGTGTAAGCGAATAGATGTCAGTTGCGGATAAGCGCATTCAGCTAATTCATGATCACCAAAACCTACCACCGCCAAACGAGCAGGGATAGCAATATTACGCCGCTGTGCCTCATTTAAGAGACTTAACGCAATGATATCATTGGAACAGACAACACCATCAATAGTGGGATCTCTAGCCAGTGCCGCCATGAATGTTTTTGCGGCCTCTTGTACATTATGCTGTAAAGGCAGATCAATAATTTGAGGTAAATGCTGTGCATACTGGGCTACGCAGCGAGTATAGCCACTGGCTCTCGCATTGGCGCGGTGATCGTGCGTCAGACGGGTTCCCATAAACAGAACATGCTGGCAACCACCACGGTAGAGATGTTCGGTGGCATCAGCGCCAGCTTGCTGGTGATCAAAGCCAACTTGTAAGCTCAAAGGTTCACCGCCCAAATCCCACATTTGTGCAACCGGAATGCCGGAGAATTTGAGCAGTTGGTATGTTGCCGCATTGTGGTGCACCCCAGTCACGATCATTGCTGCAGGTGCCCATTGTAAGAAAGTACGAACCAAGCGCTCCTCTTCCTCTTCGCGGTAATTAGAGTTTCCCAGCAGCACGCTGTAACCGGCCTGTTCACATTGAGCTTGGATCTCCTCAAGGGTACGCGCAAAAAAACTGTTGGCAATAGAGGGAATGATCACTGCAATTACCCGACTGCTAGCCGCAGCCAGACTGCCGGCAAAGCGATTGGGTACATAACTTAATGCATCAATGGCGGTTTGAATTTTAGTCTGTAATTTATCCGATACTGCATCGGGTTGACGCAAGTAAAGCGACACCGTACTGGGGGAAACCTGTGCTTTTTTTGCCACATCAGACATAGTGGCGCGATCAGTGCCACGACGATTACGGGTTTTCTTGATCTCTGATGGCATAATTCCTCAATGACCGGGGTAAACCGGCGGCATAAAAAAAGCACCTCAAGGTGCTCAGTTTCACTCAATGTGTCACGATAACAACCTTGGCTGAGTATAACAGAGTCATGGTTGTTATCGCAGTTTACTGCTCACGTTATTGGATAGACAAGCCTGCATCAACAATAAAGTCTTGGCCGGTACAACCACGGCTCTCATCTGAGGCTAAAAACAGCGCCATACGTGCGCAATCTGTCGCGTCAAGACGGAACTTGAGCATTTGGCGATCCAGAAAATCTTGGTTCGCACTGGCAAAACCGGCTGGATTATTTGCCCACATCGCATCTTGTCTGTCAGTCCGGATAGCGCCAGGAACCAGACTGTTGACGCGGATATTTTTCTCACCCAACTCACGCGCCAAGGTGCGGGTTAAACCGTGAATGGCGGCCTTAGGGGTAGTGTAACAGACCATGCCATCGCGACCACGCATCCATGAGATTGAGCCCATGTTGATAATCACGCCACCACCTCGACGGGCCATCATTGGCGCAACGGCTTGGGCTGCAAAGAACTGGTGACGCAGGTTGGTTTGCATCCGCTCATCCCAATACTCTGGGGTGACATCCATCATATTATGGCGATCATCGCGGGCGGCATTATTAAACAAGGCATCAATACCGCCCCAACGCGCTTCGACATTAGCGATACATTGGCGCAGTAAGTTGATATCGCGCACATCACAGAACTGAAAGTAGAGGTTATCACTGTTTAAACGGCACACCAGCTCATCGGCAGTGTTGCTGTCAAAATCAATAAAGGCAACCTTCGCGCCCTGCGCCAAAAAAGCCTCAACATAGGCGGCACCAATACCCGAAGCACCACCGGAAATAAAGATAATGCGATCTCGCAAAGAGGGATAACGGGCAATATCAGTATAATTCATAACAATTCATTCCCTTTGAATGCGTTTTTTTGATCTTAAATTCGGTTCGATTTTGTATGATATCAGTGTGGATGAACGCAATAGATCTCACCCACACTGAACCTGCATTACAGTGCTGCTATTCCCGCGAAGAGATCTTTCCACGGGCTATTGGCACGGTAGAATACTGGAGGCTGGCCAACAGGTGCAGGCAGAGTAACCCGCTGCCCGCCAGTGAAGGTTTGGCCGCTCCAGACATGTGTCCACTGCTCGCCAACAGGCAGGTAAGTGGTCCACTCACTGACATCCGCTTTATGCACCGGTGCGACCAGTAATTCTGCGCCATACAGGTACTGATCCTGCATTGCGTAGGTTTCCGGATCATGCTCAAAGTGCAGCATCAGGGCGCGCTGTACCGGATAGCCTTTCTCAGCCGCTTCGGCTGAGAGTGATCGCAGGTACGGGGTCAGGTGGCAGTAAATACGGGTCATGCGAGCAAAGTGCGCCAGCGTGCCACCGTCTTGATCGAACTGGAAGTTCTCATCCGGACGGTTACCTTCATGGGTACGCATAACCGGTGTGAAGGCGCTCATCTCAACCCAGCGGTCAAACAGCTCTTTGGTACGGCGGTTGCCAAACAGTGAGGTGTAACCACCAATATCCGAATGGTGATAGGCATTACCGAGCATGCCAGATGAGAGTGCACCAGAGATCACGGTCACCAGACCATCGTGGCGGGTAAAGTCTACTGACTGATCACCGGCCCACAGCAGCGGACAGTGTTTTTGTACACCGGTATAACCGGCACGCATAAAGAACAGCGCATCGCCAGTTTGCCCATTCATCTCAATGGCTTCTGCGTTGCATTGTGCCCACAGTGTTGGCCATGCGTTGTGCATCAGTTTGGCATCTACACCGTTTTTCAGGTAGATGTTGTCGGTCGGCAGGTATTCACCAAAATCAGCCATCCAGCCTTTAATGCCCAGATCCAGCATATTCTGGCGGATAACGGTATCACGGAACCATGCCATGGCAGCAGGGTTGGTAAAGTCAATCACACCACAGTCAAATTCACCAAAATCAACTAAGGCAACGTTACCGTCTTTATCCAACGCCATGTAGCCGTGCTCTTTGGCAACAGGGAACAGTGCGCCATCATCACATAAATACGGGTTAACGTAGGCTAAAAACTGGATACCCTTCTCTTGCAGTTGCTGAATTTTTTCCGGCAGATTCGGGTAGCGATCCTGATGATGTTTCCAATCCCAATCCCAGAACAGGCGCTTACCAAATGAGGTAACACGTAGGCCGCACCAGTCTTCGCTCCATACGCCTGAAACTTTAATACCATGGTTGATGGCATTTTCCAGCCGGCTGAAGGTGTTCACTTCACCGCCTTTTAATCCCAAAATAGCGCCTTGGTAAACCCACTCTGGCAACATTGGCTGACGGCCAAACTGAGCCGAAAGTTTTTCCACCAGACCTAAATAGCTCTCTGCTGTTTTTAGTTGGATCTCAGCGGGGATAGCCCAGACTTGTAATTCATGGAAGTGGTCATTGCGAAAATCAAAATCGGCATACGCTGTGGTTTCAACATGACAGCTGTATTTGCGTGATGAAACAAAGGTCGGCTGCGGGTAGTTGGTGTGGTAGTAGTCACCGCCTGATTTACCGGTTACATCCGCTCGCCAAGTCAGCTCGGTTGATTTATCACGGCCAACACCCGGCTCTGAAGTCCAGAGTGGGAAGTGGCGGCCACGCAGATCAAAATAGGACATCTGCTCACCACAGCCCCAGATGTGCTCTTTTTTCTCGGCGGGAAGACGGCACCAGAAACGGTTGTAGCGCTCATCCAGCGCGGTCAGCGCAAGAGTCACATCGCTATCTTGTAAGTGGATGTGCATAGTAAGCACGGCCGGCAGCGTTGGGGCGGTGGCAAAGTTGACTTGTAGTTGACCGTTGACCTCACAAAGCTCGGCATGAGCCAGCGCGACGCGGGTTTCAAGGTAGTCTTCTATCTCAAAATTCCCACGGTAAATCTCCATTTTTTCATTGCCGCAGCCCAGAAAAATGGCCGGCGCACTGCTTGAGTGGCTAAACAGGATTTTTCCTTGATGGGTCAGTGTAAAACCGTCAGTGGTCTGATTAATCTGCATGGTTGTTTATCCCTAATTTTATTGTGATCTTATTATGTTATGGCAATATCTCTTCGCGCAGTTAAGCACTCACTGCTCGGGCCTTGACCGCTTTGATAGTGGCACAAAAATCTTCTGGGCCCATGTCGTGGGCAATGGCGTAGTCATACACGGCTTTCACGGTGTCGACCCCTGGCAGATTCAGTGCCGGATCGCGCATCAAGCGCAAGGTGCAGTCAATGTCCTTGCCCATGTTTTGCAAGGAGAACGCCGTCTGGTAGTTCTCTTCGCTCAGAGCATTGAGTTTGCCGCTCAGGTAGAAGTTGCTTGCCCCACCGTATGAGGCGGCCGTGGCAAAATCAGGTGTGGAGATCCCAAATTGGTGTGCCAGTGTCAGCATCTCATTCACGCCATTTTGGATCTGCGCAACCAGTGTGTTATGGCACAGTTTCATCACCAACCCGCGGCCGTTATCCCCTAAATGGATAATGTTGTTGCCCATCATCGCCAATAAAGGGCGAACGCGCTGATAAGCGGCCAGATCACCGCCAACATAAATGCCCAGTTCGGCAGCAATGGCAGCAGGTACGGATTTGACGACGGGCGCATCGAGCATCTGCGCACCGGTTTGCTGCACCTGACGGGCCAGTTCTACCGATACCTCTGGGTCTATGGTCGACATATCGAGTGTTATCTGACCGGCATGCAAGTGTGGTAGCAGTTCACGGTACACTGCCTGCACATGCTCGGATTTGGGTACCATCGAGATAATGACATCACAGCGCTGAGCGATGTCGGCAATAGAACTTGCGGCGGTTGCACCCGCAGAGACGAGGGTAGCAATCGCTTGTGGGTTCACATCAAAGACCCAGACATCACCACCAAACTTGGCCACAATGTTCTTACTCATGGCTTCGCCCATCAGGCCAAGACCGATAAATCCAACGGTTTTGATACTCATATTCAGCTCTCTTTTTCAGGTATCTTTTTCAAAATAATGGGGTTGAGAACGCTTGGGCTCAGATCCCTTGATGTCAGATCTTTTGGGTTATTTTTGATTCGCTTCACAAAACAGCGGCTTTCGTAAACCCGCTACCTGTGTGCGCATACTGAAAATTGCGCCGGATAATGGCCGATCAGCACACTCTTCTGCGCTCATATTTTCGCGCGTGGTGGTGATAAACAGCGTTCGCATGTCTTCACCGCCAAAACAGACCATCGTCGGGCAGCGTACCGGCAGAGCGTACTCTTCAAGTACGTCACCCTGAGGGGAGATACGCACAATCCGGTGACCGTCAAACAAGGCGCTCCAGTAACAACCTTCTACATCCATCGCTGCGCCGTCAGGACGGCCGTTACCGACAGGAAAGCGTTTAAACAGGCTACGAACGCCCGGTTCGGCGGTGATCGGATCAAGCGGTGTGCGGTACATCACATGGTTCGGGGTATCGGTGGTGTACATCCACGCCATATCGGGGCTGAATGCCAAGCCGTTTGCGCCCAGAATATCGCTCTGGATCACCTTCGTATTCAATGTCGCATCCACACGGCAGAGCAGTGCGCCGTTATAATCGCGCGGGCTCCAATAGGTGCCAGCATAAAAGCGGCCCAATTGATCAACGCCACCATCATTAAATCGGGCTAATTGCGGGTTGTTAGGGTTGTCGCTCACTTTTTTCTCTATCTTCCCACGGCTATCAGCCAGATAAATGCCGCTACGCATGGCCAGAATAAAACCGCCATTTTCACGCAGGGCAAAACAGCCGATCTCTTCTGAAAACGATAAAATCTGATGGCTCGCGCTGCTTAACTGATAACTGTGCAACTGTTTTTCAATAATATCGGTCCAATACAGGGTGTTGTTCTCTGCCGACCAAGTTGGGCACTCTGGCAGATGGCCGATATAGTCGAATAACGGTGTCGGTTTACACATAAGGCGTCACCTTAATTTGCATATTCAGTGTGAAGACATCACCGGCTGCCAGACGCTGCATTGCGCCTTCGGTCTGCTGGTCAGGCCAAAGATTGATCGCGTTATTGACATGACTGACCGGCTCAACGGCAATAAAGTTTTTTTCTACTGGGGGGATAAACAACACAACATGCGATACATCCGGCGCACTCAACTCCGCTTGTAAGCCTTTTTTTGGCCAGATAATCCGAGCGCTGCCCTGCCAACCGGTAAAACAGTTATCCACTGATCCTAAACGGGCTGCTTGTGCCTGTGTGTAATCCCACTGTTCAGGCACCGGAGTATGGGCAAACGGCAGCATCTCTTCACTGTTCAGCCATACGCCGTTTGTCTGCATTTGCAATAAGGCTTCAGCAGCATCAGCAAAGTAAGGGTGGAAACCCAATCCAACCGGTGTCGGATGGTCGGCATTATTTTGAATACTCAGCGAAAGATGCAGGCTGTCTGCTGTCAACGTAAAATACTGGGTTGCCTTAAACGGCCAGGGCCATGCACCCAGCTTCGCGGCACTGAGTGCATCGTGTTCAAAGGTGAGTACTGCGTTGGTTTGGCTTGCTTGTTCAACCTGCCAGCAAGATTGCCAGCCATTGCCGTGTATGACATGCGCATGACCGTCAAAATTGGGGGTCAACTGCACGAGTGCATCGTCAACCCTACACTGGGCATAGGCAATCCGGTTTGAAAACGGGACTAACGGAAAACTGCCCGCCTGATTTGCGGCGGTTTGTCCGGCCGGTAAGGGGCGCAAGATATCCGTATCACGATAACGTAATGCGCTGATAGCGCCGCCGTATGCGGCGGTGATCTCCAACCGCATTGGGCCACAGGTCAGGGTTAACGGTGCACGGTTTAGCATCAGTACACGCCACCACTTTGGGTTTGTACGTTATCACCGCGCACGGCGGCCAGTTGTTCGCGTGCACGGGCCAGTAACATGCTCATGTCTGAGCCAATTGCCACAAAGTCATAACCCATGGCTATTGCGCCGCGAACCATCTCTGGATTACCCAGTACAATACCGCACGGTTTCCCTAGCTGGTGGCAGAGAGTTATGCCCTGTTGCAGTGCGCTTTGTACATCAGGGTGAGCAACATTGCCCAAATGCCCCATATTGGCCGATAAATCGCCCGGACCAATGAAAATCGCATCCACCCCTTCTACTGCGGCAATTTCAGGCAATCGCTCCAGCGCTTCGGGGGTTTCTATCTGCACAATCACGCAGTTTGCGGCGTTAGCCTGTTGAAGGTAGTCGGGGACCTGTCCATAACGGCTGCCACGGTGAACCGCCGCACATCCGCGAGTACCACCGTTATCGGCAATCGGGTAGCAGGTTGAGGCAACCGCCGCGGCAGCTTCTTGGGCATTTTGAATGAACGGGAACATTAAGGTGGTAGCACCGCCATCGAGCATCCGTTTTACGATAATCGGGTCATTCCACGGTAACCGCACCACCACCTGCCCCTGATTTACCGGCGTTCCCGCCAGTGTTCTTAGCAGCGTGACCGCATCAGCGGAGTCAACCGGTACGTGCTCCATATCCAACACAAGAAAGTCAAAACCGGCAAACCCGAGCGCTTCGGAAACGGCGGCACTAGCGGTCATCATCCATGTTCCTACCGGAACCGGTTGGCGTTGTTGTTGTAACCACTGTTTGAATTGATTATGTAACAAGTTCATTGCTCAGTTCCTTTAGAAAATATCCGGTTCACGTACCGACTCTGCCGATTGCAGAAAATCAAAATCACACCCTTCATGGGCCTGCGTAACATGCTGCTGATAGAGCGCGGCAAAAGAGCGGTTATACTGGTGATGAACCGGCGTAAACGCGGCGCGACGCACTGCCAGCTCTTCATCACTGACCAGCATATTCAGCGTTCCGGCACTGATATCCAGTTGAATAAGATCACCGGTTTTCACTAACCCCAATGGCCCGCCAACCGCCGCTTCTGGTGATACATGCAACACACAGCTACCGTAGTGTGTACCGCTCATGCGCGCATCAGAGATCCGCACCATATCGGTCACACCCTGTTCAAGCAGTTTTTTCGGGATAGGTAAATTGCCCCACTCTGGCATGCCCGGCGCACCCACGGGGCCGGCATTTCGCAAAATCACCACCGTATCGGCAGTTACATCAAGATCAGGGTCATCTATCATGCGCGAAAGCGCTTCATGGGTATCAAACACCAGTGCTGGGCCGGTGTGCTGACGATAACGCGGGTTGGCAGCTGATGACTTCATTACTGCGCCGTTCGGACAGAGGTTGCCTTTAAGTACTGCCAGTGTTGCCCCTTTCTCCAGTGCCACAACCGGATTATCCATACTGCGGATCACTTCATCGTCATAGCAGGTTGTGTTTTCAAGCAGCTCACCGAGCGGCTGCTTGCTGACTCCGGCACACGCTAAATGCATAAACGGGGCGATTTTCTTTTGCAGTGCCAATAGGCCGCCGGCAAAGAAAAAATCTTCCATCAGATGATTGCCGGAAGGGAATAAATTGGCGAGTACCGGAATACGGGTTGCGGCAGCAGCCATATCATCCAACGTAATATCAATACCGGCACGCCGCGCCATGGCAATCAGATGAATGGCAGCGTTAGTTGAGCCGCCAAGCGCCATATACACGGCGATACCATTTTCAAAGTGTTCACGGGTCAGCCATGTAGAGGGTTTGTGATCTTCCCACACCATATCGACAATACGGGTGCCACACTGTGAGGCCATTTGAACATGCCGCGAGTCAGCCGCCGGAATGCTTGACGCACCGGGCAGCATAAATCCGATTGCATCGGCAATTGAGGTCATGGTTGATGCGGTACCCATAGTGTTACAGGTGCCGATAGAGCGGGTCATCGCGCCTTCAAGTTCAACCCAATCATGCTGGGTGATAGCACCAAGGCGCAGCTGATCCCAGTACTTTTTAGTATGCGTACCCGCACCAGTAGTAACACCGCGCCATTTACCATTTGACATCGGGCCTGCCGGACAGAAAATCACCGGCAAATCCATACTGATAGCGCCCATCAGCATTGCAGGTGTCGACTTATCACACCCGCCAAGCAGTACCGCGCCATCAATCGGGTGCGATCGCAACAGCTCTTCGGTCTCCATCGCCAATAAATTGCGGTACAGCATGGTGGTCGGTTTGACCAATACTTCACCTACAGAGAGTGCCGGTAGCTCCACCGGATAACCTCCAGCAGCCCATACCGCGCGCTTTACCGCTTCGGCACGCTCACGCAAGTGTGAATGACACGGGCTCATGTCACTCCAAGTATTGATAATCCCGATCACCGGTTTATCCATAAACTCTTCACGTCGCATGCCCATTTGCTGGGTACGTTGACGATGGGCAAATGCCCGAATGCTGTTTGGGGCATACCAGCGCTGACTACGCAGCGCTGATAGCGATTTTTTGCTCGATGGCGTAGACGACATATCCTAAATCCTGCTGTAAACCGTATAATCAATATCCAAATAATAGCGCTACGAAATAATACTGAAAGACACAAGAGTCAAAACTGGGCTATGTATCACCAACTGCATGAAAAAAGCGGATATAAACTGAGAGGCATCACATTTTAGCGGTGTTTAATTAGGTATACCCCCCTTTTAAGTGCTAGCCAGCAGCGAAAAAAGGGATTTATATTTTCGTGAAGTATCGCTCACTCTGTGTGCAGATTCGGCGTTGCCAAGCCTCTATCATACCGCTACGATCAACATTCTTTCGCAGCGCTATGATAAAGCAATATAGAAAGGATACTGACCACGAGAAGTAAAAAGTATCTGCACGTGGTATTTCACCCGATCCATCACAGTCAGACCCCCTTGACGGAGATGTTTATGAGCTCGCAGGAAAACACAACACACAACGCCGATGTGCGATTGCCGTTTAAAGAGAAATTTGCCTACGGGGTAGGTGATTTTGGTTATAACTTTATTCTTGATATCACTACCCTCTATTTATTGAAATTTCTGACCGATGAGGCGGGCATTCCAGCCGCTTGGGCTGGCGTAATATTTCTGGTGGCCAAAGTTTTTACTGGCTTTACCGATCTGGGCACCGGCATGTTACTTGATAGCCGGAAAAAAGTGGGGCCGCGCGGAAAGTTCCGCCCTTTTCTATTATGGACAACCATTCCGCTGCTGATCTTTAACTTACTGTTGTTCTGGAACTTTGAGCTAGGCACTACGGCAAAAACAGTGCTGTTTATTGTCTGCTTCATGTGTTTTGGTCTGTTTTTCAGTTTGGGGAATGCCACCTACGGGGCAATGGTGCCCTCAATGACAAAAAACTCACAAGACCGTGCAGAACTAGCAGCTTGGCGACAAGGTGGTGCAAATACCGGTTTATTACTCTGCACCGTTGGTTTTATGCCGATTGTTCTGTTGTTTAACAACAGTGAAACCGGTTATATCGTAGCGGCCTTTATCTATACACTGATTGGTGTTTTAGCGGCACTGTATTGTTATGCCAATGTCAAAGAGCGCTATGTGGTCGAACAGCCACCTGCAGCGAATGGTGGTAGCAATGTGAAAGAGGGCATCAAAGCCGTTATGCAGAATAAACCTCTGCTTATTCTGGCTATCGCGAACTTACTGACGCTCTCTGCATTTAACGTTAAATTGGCAGTACAAGTTTTCTACGCACAATACGTTCTGGGCGATGTCTCTATGGTTGCCTATATGAGCTTTGTCAGTATGGGCTGTATTTATATCGGCGTGCTAATGGTGCCTTCCATGGTAAGACGGTTTGGGAAAAAACCAGTCTACATTGCGGGGTTAGTGCTGTGGGCGGCCGGTGATATTATGAATTTCTTCATTGGTGGCAGTGTTGCCAGCTATGTCGCGTTCACCAGTTTGGCCTTCTTTGGCTCTGCGTTTGTTAACAGTTTAAACTGGGCATTTGTTTCCGATACCGTTGAATACGGTGAATGGAAAACCAATATGCGTACCGAAGGATTAGTCTATTGTGGCATGACATTCTTCCGTAAATGCTCACAAGCTATTGCCGGTTTTATTCCCGGTTTTGCATTGGCGATGGTGGGTTATGTGCCGAACATTGATCAGACTGCTCATGCTAAAGCAGGCATTACCGGTCTGATTTTTATCTATCCGGCCACATTAGCTGTTATTACCGCCGTGATTATTGGTTTGTTCTATACCTTAAATGAATCTTTTTATAAGAAAATAATTCAAGATCTGGAGAAAAGACAGCATTCGGCCTGATAACAATCTATAACAACAGATAACGAAAATAGCCTGATCTGAATATAGGATCAGGCTATTTTATTTTCAGTAATCAATACATTAGTTCATACAAAATAAGAAAGAAATTGCATTGCAAGAAATTAAAATAAGCATTGACAAGATTTAATTACCAAGCAAAATAACGCTCGCTAATGAATGCCACATGTTTAGAAAATATCATATAACGTCAAGAGATCATTATGAGAGTAAGTGAATCAAGAACATCGTACTGCTGCCCGCCTAGTTCAACAATAGAAGACATTATTACATATTACAGAAAAGAGGTCGCCACATTAAATTCATCACTGCTGTTACTTGAAAAACATCAACAAAATAAAATGGACAATCATAATGAACGAAAATATTTAAGTTAACTAAAACCCTGTCTAATGATTTTTCTGGATATCTACCTTACGGTTTATTTAATGATTATTAGAATATAATACTTTCATACCCTATGATATTTTAAAGTATATAAAAATCTGAAATCAATTAACCTAATTGCTTTATAACATCAATGAGCGCTAAACATCTCATACCTTCAGAACGGAATTAATGTAATTAAATTTCAATTAGTTATGTAACTCAATGCTTAAATGCCCTTGATATTCAACAGTCTTAATTACATGTTATTTTATGAAAAAAAATACAGAACCTTGCTTTAAGCATAAAATTAAATTTACGATAATAAAACAAGCAATTAGACTTTGTTAACAATAGAATTCCATTTATTAGCAAGGGGAAAATATCATGGAAATAAGAAGCACACCAAGAGTTAGCTCAAAGCAACTTAATCAGTTAGTTAAATCAACCGAAAAATTAAGTTCAAACCTAAAGAAAAAGCTTAAAAGATTAGATAATACAACAGATGATAAATTGAATATTCACAGTTTTAGCAGAAAGAAGCTGCTACTCACACCTGCAAGTACGCGTAAGAAGCTTCAACTGGTGATGAACGGCAAAACCGTAGATGAACTACGACAGGTTCTCGACGATCAAAAATCAAAAATCCATGATAAAAAGAGCAGGAAAATTGATAAAATCAAAGAAAACATTGACAAAATGAGCACAATTAGCACACAGGAACAATCAAAACTTATTGCAACAGAGCTCGTTTATCGAACGGATAACAGAACCGGTAAAATTAACACTAATAAAAATTTGATGACAATTCATAAACCTAATAGGTTTTCATTTACAAAGATGATAAGCTCTATGAGGTAAACGCTGAGAACAACCAAGATAGAGAGCATCAACACTCTCTATTTTATTTTCAATATATATCTCTATTACAGTGTTTTTATAATAAAAATCATCCCACATCCACACTCTGACACAGAAGTTGTATTTGCACACCCATATCCCAACGCTCAATAGAAGAGTGTAAATACAACTCCCCACCCATCAGCAATATTTGCTCTGCGGTCGTGTTTGCCGAGTCTGGCATTTGTAATAGCCAATAACTACCCTGTTTGTTCAATGGTGTATTTTGTGCAGATAACGTCACGGCTTTTAATTGTGCAGATGCTGCCACATCCTGTGTAGAGATTGCAGTATACAGCATTAACTGGCTCTTTGGCGGTGCGGTGATTTTAATCCGCGCAGGAATTGGTTGCTGGCGCTTAGAGAGCACTACACCGTTGGAAAATAAGTAGCCTCCATTTCCATCAAGTATCGCCCATCCGGTACTGTTTTTAACTGTCCGTAATAAACCAAAATTTAAGGGAGAGAGGATCTCCATCTGAACGCCTGAGCAGTCTGCCGATACGGGAGTACTGAACAGACCGCAGATCGTTATAAAAATCAACAAAACGCCTCGCAAAAAGATCAACATGTCATTCTCTTATTACCGACCCATCAGATAAAACGGCTATGTTAATATCACTACTTTGATTTCCCTTTATAATATTAAAGGGTAACGTGACCGCTTTTTTTTGCGCGGCAGAAAGTACGTTCTGTGGGTTAATACGCAGTTGCCATTTACCGATATAGAGCGAATCCACACTGTAATAACCGTCTGATAACGTCTCTGTTTCTGCCTGTACACGCCCATTTAGATTCAGAAACTGTATTTTCATCCCCTCAATCGGTACGCTATCACCCTGACTATTTTTTCGCCGAACCACGCCACTGATGGTTTTACTGTTTAACACTTTAAGTGTAATGGGTATGGTCTGCCCTGCTCGTGGCCAAATTTCAACTTTCGGATATTCAGGTATCAAAAATGGATCAGGTAATGCGTCGGTATCTATTTTCAAGGTAGCCGGATTATTGGCAGCTAATTTCCCTAAGACTATTTTTCCTGATTGATCGGAAAGTCTATCTTGACTGACGTCATTGACTGATATGCCTATCTGGTTAAGCGGTGAAATCTGACCATCATCATCTTGTTTTTGCAATACCACTGCGGCACTGCCGCTGTACATATCCTTTGATGATTGCAACGTGAGCCCCTGATCAGATTGATAACCTAACTCAAAACTTAATCCGGCAGAGAGAGTATATTCCCCTTCTGTGGTTCGAGAGACACCCACTGACAGGGTTGAAAAATTTAAGTCCTGATTGATATAGAGCGCCGATCCCACACCACCATGTGGGGTATACGACAACGCAACGCTGGCTGAGTTATTATCGTTATAGCGCCACAATGCGGAGAAATTGGCAGACTCAAAGGCGGTTTGTGGGCCAAGGTTGTATTCTGCTTCAGCGCGAAAATCGAACAAATCTTGCTGGTAGGAAGCTAATAATCGATACTGTTTTTCCGGTTGACTGGCAATGTTTGGTGTTTTTTCCTGTTGATAATCAAAAAAATGGGTGAAAAAAACACGGCCTAGCCGATGACTGTAATTCAATTCAGCATCAAATTGTTGATTGCCACTGTAGGTCTGTTCGGTGCTCAACGCTATCGAAGCATAGCCTAGCGCATCAGTAAGTGAGTTGAGCGGTAACCCGACACGCGCTTTAATACGATCACGCACCAATCCCATGCCCGATAAACTATGTGCAGAGAGATAATCAGCTGCATAATGCTCATAATCCATGCTCAGAGGTAAAAAGCGCAACGGCACATAAATCCGGCCATAATACCCTTGACCAGCCCCTTTTTGTTGCACTATCCCCCCCAATAAACTGACATTATTAAGCACCGGCCGCAATTCCACCCCGTAGTAATCTTGTGCTATTGCTGAATACTGTGGCAGTACGGGATTGGGAGAATACAGATTGGCTAATGGTGTTAGGGCTGATACTGGCGCATCCGTCATCGGCAATACGCTGCGGTTATTCAACTCGCTACGCGCCACAAACGCGCCGATACTCAGCCAATGGCTCACGCCATAATCCAGTTGTAGATTGCCTACTGTGCCGACTTGTCGACTGTTTGGGCTGCTCTCTTCATCAATACCCAGCATGGTGTGCTGGTTTTGTGCCAGATAGCCGTATGACTGAAATTCACCCGGCGGCACAATATTGCTACTGATATCTTTTTGGTAGTTCACTTCACGCGTCTGCCCTTGCGGGCCATACAACACCACTTTGACCTGATTGCTACCATAGCCAATCGGAATATTGGTAAAACGAAAACGCCCATCGGTGCCAATTTGCTGGAAACTGTACAATTGCATGCCAACATATAATTCAGCTTGCCACCCCACAGGGGCATCCCCTTCAATTTCAGTGGCATCAAAATTGGTTGTCCGGCTAAGTGGGGCAGCTTGAAAACGTACACCGCGCCCGTCAGGAACAGATCCGACTAACGGCACGCTCTGCCCGCTCACATCACCAAACTGCACATCGTAAAGGGAAGCGATACCAAACACATTACCGCGTAAATCTTGCCGCCCCGATTGTAGTCTGACATGTTCAAATGGCTTTGCTGCCGAGCCGCTGGTCACCAGAACATTAGTCATGTACAAAGCTTCGCTCATTAACAACATATTGTACTGATTGCTGAATGTATTTTGCGCGCTCATGCCCCATGCCAAATCAATATCAGCGTGTGGTGATCCTAAAAGCTGGTAGTCATAATTAACCACCACAGGTTCAACCGGATCAATTTCGTTCTCTTGCGGATTTTGCCAACGGTACTCGCGAGCTACCCGCAGATCCCGCGGCCATGGTCGTGTCGTGGTCAGATTTAAGGTTTGTATATCGGCAGAAAATTGCGTAGTAGCTTCAAATGCAGCGTTAAACAGTGAGGACAAAACAAAAACCTGCCCATCATGTTCAATGACTTCACTATCATGCAATGGCCGCGTTTCACTGGTCATCGCCACACGCTGTTTAGTGATATCAATATTTAAAAATTGCTCAGTATTGTTTATCCGTAGCTGCAATGTTGTCGGGTCAGGCTGCTCTACCGTCGCCTCGCCAGCCTGTAGCAGTGCGCCCGCAGGTAAATAGAGCTGACCTGCCGCATCAACGCCCACATCCACAAAGTCATCTGCAACATTTCCGTTAATGTGCAGTTCAGCCAAATACCACGTTAGCGCATTGGCAACATCTGCATTTTCTGGCATCGAAACGTCGGCAGTAGAAGGTAATGGCGCAGCAGCAAGTGGTTCAGCAGGTGCTGCCAATGCCGTATCCCCCCCATTTGTATTACTCTCCGCGCGACCTCCGTTCTCGACATTACTGCGGGCATACAACTGCTGACTGACGCTTAGGCAGTATACGAACAGTAATATGATCCCGAGCAGTCGGTGAAGGGGCATCACTCTTGTCACAATGCAATACCGTCAGCTGCTGCACTGCTCTTGTGCCGGTGCACCTTGTGCAGGGAAGTGATCCCAAATTCTCAAGCAGTAATTCCCTTTTGCTTTTGCGGTAAATTTTCCACGTGGCATCCGCACTTTTGTCTCTTTGCTGCTCGGTTGCAGGTGTAACCGCCCGCTGCTGACGACTTCATCGGTGGCTTTATCCACCAGCTGCACTAAGCCGACAAAACTGACGCCAGCCATTTTTTTTGTCACGGGAAAGTAGCCTAAAAAGTCGGGGTCTTTCGGGGTATAGACCAGCGGTTGGGCGGTGATCATCGGCGTATCTATCTGATGGCGCAGATAAATAGTGATCGGTAAGACAGGTACAACCGGAATAGATACCGCTACGGCAGAACTGGCCTCTTTATTTTGTGCCTCAGTGCTGCGAACTGGATTCGGGCGGCGCTGTGCCGATACGTTCACTTGCAACACATATTCACCGGGCGAAAGTTGCTCAAGATTACGGGCAGAGATCCGCATCGGCAGTGTCCGGTTTGCCGGAACGCGCGCCCGCTCTGGTGCCCAACGGATAAACTCGGCCCCATCTTTGGCGGTTGCCGCGCCGGTAAATTTAATTGACTGCAACGCAAATTCAGTCGGCGTTCGCCCTAAATTAACCAGTTCGATAAAAGAGGAGCGCTGCGAGTCATCAAGCACGACCAAATTATCAGAGAGCGCGACCGAAAGAACGTTATCGCCCTCTAAGCGTGAAGCGGCCTCAGCATCGGGTAATAACATCAACACAAAACACATCAAATAAAATGATTTAACCATCTGTTACTCTTCCTGAATGTCAGCGGCACACATTAAAAAAGCACAACACGCTCACGCCTGTTGTGCTTGATTTTTCGTTATATTTGCTTGTCGTCTGCAACGATACCAATCAGATTTTTAGTAATGTATCCACCGTAGTTACTTTTATTTAAGTTATTTGGAATAGTCAGTACACCACCCAGATAAAAGCGGCCAGTCCCATTCGTGATAATCGGCGTAAGTGTCGATGCTGTTACCGTTGCTCTTAACGCCGCATCAGCTGCGGGTTTAAGAATACCAGCCGCAAATTTCGTGGATGCCTGCCCGATAAACTCGACATTGGTATTGTTACTCAATACAACATCAGCCAATGTACCATCTAGCGCTAATGAACCGGTAAGGTCACATGCCCCCGCAGTGGCTGGGCTATAGCCTTTCGATAACGCTACACCACTATCAGAAGAGGTTGCTGTATTATTTGCATCAGCCGCAAGCGTGATCGTTGTTACATTTGAACGACCACCAATTGCCACTTTCCAAACACCAAAGTTTAAATCTGTACAGGTAAGTGTTAACACGGGCGCAATACCTGCGTAAGCATTTACTGTCGCATCATCGGTGTGTGCAAGTGCACTGCCAGCAAAGAACAACATACCTGTCGCGATCGCACTAATACGAATAGATTTATGCATTGTCATATCCTTTATCTCCTTCACGTCTCTTCCTATCCGGAAGAGGTTAACGGCTTTCCGTATTCCACGGCGCTTACGGTATGCAGGCTGATACCCCACCAAATCACCCAAGGCGTGAATTTCAGCAAAGAGACGTACTAAGGTCTTTCCCGCAGTACATCTTTATCCATACCGAATGTTTTAATGGCCAGACTTCACAGCCATCACCGCAAAGTCTACGTAACGAAAAAGGATTTAGGCTGACAACTTCTAACGCAAAAACTGACCGGCAATCGGCAAGATACTGACGTAAGAATGTCTGTGTGCATCCACACAGACATCAAGATATTTATCACAGAGATGAAAAAAAGGGCGGGGATATTGAAAGAATCGAAACGCAGTATGACTACAAGTTACTCACCCCATCAAGCAATACACCCATTGGGTTAACCGTGTTGTACTCGCCGTAACTCTCTTTGCCGATATTATCTGGGATCATCAGTTTGCCTCCGACATAAAAAATGGCAACACCGTCTTTAATCTGAGGTTTAGAGGTAGAGAAGTGTAAGTCGGCCTGCAGTGCGGCAGACGGTTTTCCAGAGTGCGTTTGTCTAGGCTGAATATCATGCTCCATGCCCACAAATGCCAGCCCTTTATCACCGACTGCGGAAATAGACGCTTCGTAGGTCTGTAAATCATTGATGCCATCAAGCTGGCATATTGAGGCGGCTGGCGCAGTACCGGATGCCGATAATGTGGCCCTTCCCCCTTCGCGATGCACTTGTGTTTTTGC
>NZ_JBOFRH010000541.1:0-3235 GCF_051650925.1 Plesiomonas sp. | reverse complement strand
GTCATCGCATTCGGCCGTGAAATATCACCCACCACAATCGGCGGCTTAACACAGCGTGAGCCGTAGCTTTGTACCCAACCATTTTGTGTAAAGGCAAACCCTTCAAGCAATTCACCAAAGTACTCCACCATATCATTACGCTCGGCTTCGCCGTGCACCAACACATCAAGGCCGATAAGCTCCTGCTCTGACACTGCCCGTGCAATTTCAGTTTCTAACCCAGCCTGATACTGCGCAGCACTGATCTGCCCTTTTTTTGCATCGCGCCGCAATGTACGAATAGCCGAGGTTTGTGGGAAAGAGCCGATAGTTGTCGTCGGCCATGCCGGTAAAGGGAAACGCCTTTTTTGCTCTTGCGCACGTACTGCATAAGGCGCAGCACGCTCTGCATCCTCAGTACGTAACGCAGCAACTCGCTGCTGAACGGCCAGATTATTGACCCGTGTTGATGTTGCCCGTGCGCGCACCGGTGCGCTGTACTCCACCAGCAATGACTGCAACTGAATATCTGTTGGTTGATTGAGTGCTTGTGTCAGCAGCGTCAGCTCCTGACATTTTTGCTGTGCGAATGCCAGCCAGCTTTTTATTTCAGGATCAAGCTTAGTTTCAGCTTCAACATCAACCGGTGAGTGCAATAAAGAGCACGACGTGCCGAGCCATAAACGACCCTCTAACGAGGCCAATAATGGCTGTAATTGCTGCCATTTAGCTGCCAAATCAGCCCGCCAAATATTACGGCCATTGATAACACCGAGCGAAATCACAGCGTCTTTTGGCAATTGTGCTATCAGTGTGGCAAGATCATCACTTCCCTGCACTGTATCAAGATGCCAGCCCGCAACCGGCAGTGTGGCGACAGCCGCAAGGTTGTGGTTTATCCCACCAAAATAAGTACTTAACAGCAGTTTAATCGGCGTTTTACTCAAGGTTGTATAAGCACAGTGATAAGCCGTTAACCATTCAGCAGGCAGATCAAGCACCAACGCAGGCTCATCAATCTGTACCCACTCAACCCCTTTTTGCGCCAGCAAATTCAACACTTGCTGGTATACCGTAAGCAGTGCGGGCAACAGGCTAAGTTTATCAAACGCATCACCTTTGACTTTACCTAGCCATAGGTAGGTTAACGGCCCAAGCAGAACCGGTTTGATTTTGTGGCCAAGCGCCAACGCTTCATCAACTTCATCGAGTAACTGTGTCCATGTCAGGCAAAAACGCTGATTCTGATAAAACTCAGGTACGATATAGTGGTAGTTAGTGTTGAACCATTTGGTCATTTCACCCGCAGCAGCCTGATGACCACTCGGAGCACGGCCACGGGCCACGCGGAATAAGGTATCAAGATCAACACGGCCATCGGCACGTAAGTGGCGTTGCGGTACATTACCCACCAACAAGCTGGTGGTCAGCACATGGTCATACCATGCAAAATCACCAACAGGAAGCAGATCAATTCCGGCGTTTTTCTGCGCGGCCCAGTGTCTGGCACGCAAGGTTTTACCAGTATCGAGCAGAGCTTGCTGACTGATGTCTCCAGCCCAATACTGTTCTTGTGCTTTTTTCAGTTCACGGTGCAAACCAACACGCGGGAATCCGAGGGTATGACTGATAATGCTCATAATCTTCTCCATTTGGCCATCCAGATGTTTACACATCTATAATTGACCGTTAGAGTGATCTCAACAACCGGAAGTTGTTCATCTGCATTATGAAGGGAATTCATGATCGAATTACGCCACTTAACCACCCTGAGTGTTTTACATGAACAGGGAAGCCTGACCCGTGCGGCGATAGTCTTGCACCAAACACAATCGGCGCTCTCACACCAGATTGCCGACCTTGAGCAGCGATTAGGGCACCTGTTGTTTATCCGTAAAAGTCAGCCAATCAAGTTCACGCCGCAGGGCACTTTGCTGCTGGATCTGGCTAAAGAGATCTTGCCAAAGATTCAGCATGTCGAAAATCAGATTACCGCCAATGACACCCAAATTCGGGCAAGCTTGAAGTTAGCAATTGAATGCCATAGCTGCATACAGTGGCTGACTCCTGCCTTGACACAGTTTAAAGAGTCATGGCCACATACCGATCTGAACTTTACCGCCGCAACCACTTTTGATCCGCAACCTTTATTGGCACAGGGGGAGTTGGATCTGGTGATCACCAGTGATATTCAGCCCAGAGCCGACCTCTTTTTTGCCCCCTTATTTGACTTTGAAATGCGCTGGATTATCTCACCACAACATCGGCTGGCCGGAAAATCCTCACTTGCCGCTGCCGATTTTGAAACCGAGACATTGCTGGTTTATCCGGTACAAAAACAGCGTTTAGATGCATGGCGGCGCTTCTTACAACCGGCAAATATTCAGCCGAAACTAAAAACTGTAGATAGCACATTATTGCAAATTCAGATGGTTGCCGCTGGAATGGGGGTTGCTGCACTGCCGCACTGGGCTGTATTTGATGTAGAACAACAAGGCTTGTTGTGCACCAAATCAATTGGTGAAAAAGGGTTATGGCGAAGACTGTATGCCGGAGTACGCTGTAACGAACAACATGACCAAGCTATTCAGCACTTCTTACGTTGTACACGCGCTCAAATGGGGCACTTACCTGGCATTAAACGCATTAATACGTAAAATATTGAATTAAAATAAAAAAACCATAACACGGAATGCCCTACTACCTTACCGTGTTATGGCTTGCTTTCATTTATTTGATCTAATGCGTACTTGAATTAGCACGCTTGTATAGCTCAGTATTTACAGCTTCTGCCATGCTGCTGATGTGGTCGGGATTTCACCTTTCGTCCACCACTTTGCTTTATAACTGCTATTTTGATAAGTCACTGTCTGGCCAGTGGTATAGGCAATATCGGCTGACCATGCTGCAGGCCCCGTTGTCGAGCCACTGTCAGTTGTCACTTTCAGCCATACTGAACTGCTTCCCGGCGTTTCCCCTTTTGTCCACCATTGAGCTTTGTACTGCACCCCGTTATACGAGACCAGATCATTGGCTTGATAAATACTGCTGACATCCCACGCTTTTGGTGTGGTTGGCAGCGGTGTTCCTGTCCCTTTAATATTAACGATTACAGGCTGTACCACTTTATTCACGCCATCACTGACAGTCACATTAATTGTCACACTCTGATCTTGTGCTGAAACAGGTGCCTGATAGGTCATAGTTGCTTTATTGGTCGTGCTGACCACTGTGCCTGCTGATGCACTGAAAGTTA
>NZ_JBOFRH010000540.1:0-3113 GCF_051650925.1 Plesiomonas sp. | reverse complement strand
TTCCTGCACTAACCGGACTTACATGGTGTCGTTTTTATTAGCTGTTGAATGGACGATT
Source organism: Plesiomonas sp. (assembly GCF_051650925.1). NCBI lineage: Bacteria > Pseudomonadati > Pseudomonadota > Gammaproteobacteria > Enterobacterales > Enterobacteriaceae > Plesiomonas > Plesiomonas sp. The sequence continues at coordinate 3,055 of NZ_JBOFRH010000540.1, read as the reverse complement.
CTTTTTAGGCCATACAGCTAATCATGGTCGGCCCTATCTATTCTTCAATCATGCTTTTTTATGAATTAAAAAAAACGGTCTTAATACTTTTGCATATCGTCCTAAGCGTGGTCTTTACGCCTATACAACAAGCCGTCCGCCTTAAGCGTGCAACAAACGCAGGCGCGATGGGGCTTATGGCGGTGAAATCAAGCAGGTTATCTCGACTAAGCAAGCCCAAAAAGCACAGCGCAAAACCACTCCAGAAAGAAATTTAAAGAGAAGAGAAACTTGACATCCTCCCCGCCCTAAAGGACGGGGATTCCTGATTCGCAGCGTTGCGCCTAACGTTCAATGGAACAATTAGGACTTACTTACGCTCCACAGGCTAACACCGCTTGCCCAGCGGCTTTGATATTCATTGCGGCATTAACGTCTCTGTCTAAGCGTGTTTTGCACGCAGGACAAGACCAATGCCGAATATGTAACGGTAAGGATTCAACAACGTGACCACAGCAATTACAACGCTTACTGGATGGATACCACTTGTCTATTTGCACAAGGGCTCTGCCGTACCAGTCGGCTTTGTAAGTCAATTGCCGCACCAGTTCGCCCCAATTGGCGTCGCTGATGGCTTTAGCCAGTCGCTTGTTTTTGACCATGTTTTTAACGCTCAAACTTTCACAGCTAATCACTTGGTTTTCGTTTATCAGCTTGGTGGTGAGCTTGTGGGTAAAGTCTCGGCGGCAATCGGCAATCTTTGCCTGAATGCGTGCGACTTTTTGTCGGGCTTTGTGAAAGTTGGCAGAGCCTTTCTTTTTCTTCGAAAGGCGGCGCTGCGCCAGTGCCAGCTTTCTTGCGTGGTTCGCAGTGTGATGGGGATTACCCGACTTGAACCCGTCAGCGGTAATAACAAGGTCAGTCAAACCCAAATCAATGCCCGTGGTGCGTTTGCTAACGGGCAGTGGTTTAGGCTCGAAACGGCACAGCATAGACACGAAGTAACGGTCTGCGCTGTCTTTTGTGATGGTGATAGTTGTCGGTTCGCTGGGCAGGTCACGCGACCAGCGAATATCAAGCGGTTGCTGGCTTTTGGCAATGTAAATCTTGCCGTCTTTGTACTTGAACGCCGACTTGGTGAACTCCGCGCTTTGGTTACTGCGCTTCTTTTTGAAAGTGGGGTACTTAGCGCGGCCTTCAAAGAAGTTTTTAAAGGCGGTTTGTTGATGACGCAGCGATTGTTGCAACGGAACGCAAGATACCGTATTCAGCCACTCAAATTCAGGGAGTTTTTTAATCTCTGTGAGTTTAGAGCTAGCAGCGTTGTAGTTGATTTTCTGAGCGTCATTGTAAAACGCATCGGTACGCCATTTAAGGATTTTGTTGTACACAAACCGGACGCAACCAAACGTCTGCGCAAGCAATTGAGCTTGTTCAGGCGTTGGGTAGAAGCGTTGTTTAATGGCGATTTCTTTCATATCTCACAAACTACAGCATATTTTTGTGAGTGTGAATAACAACCAATTGGGACATGTTGCCGCTATGCGTAAATCGCTATCCCTCCCCGCCATGAATGACGGGGTTTCTCGCGAGGTAACTGATGATGCAGGGATCAGCAGCACAAAGCATCGCGCCGCCAATGCGGCACGCAAGATGAGCAACGAGACATAAAGGGAAAAGAGAGAAAGGATATGGAGACAATAAAATTCGCAGGGAAATAATGGGCTAACGCTGCCGTTACGGCAAATAACCCCGTAATTCACGCCAATCAGCAGCAAAGCGATGACGTAAGAAAAAGACATGCAGCGCCACTCGCTGCCGGCGTAGCCAGCCACCGTCAGTGACATACTGCCGATAATGACAAATATCCTGCCACAGCAGCTGCGGTTCAAACCCCGCCCACACGCTCGGCACCGGAGCTAACGCATTGGCATAGCATACCGGCGCGACCCACTCAAAAAAGAGCTGTTCAACCTGTCCCATAGGGAAAGCACGCGCTTGGGCGGCAATTTCGTGGTAATCCACCACATTATCGACAAAAATATCTGACAAGGCTTCACACAGGCGCTGTACCTGCGCAATAGATGCCTCAACCGGCATGCCTGTATTCATCATAATTCTGACACTCTCCACATCCCTATTCGCAGCCCCCCTATTCGCAGCAACTGACTAGGGTTGGGTATATTCTTGCAACTCCTTAATGCGCTGCTCAGCGCGTGAACGCATACACCCTAAGTACATTGCATTACGAATGGTGCCTTGTGACCAGAAGGTATACACCGCCTGACAATCTTTCTCGCGAAAACTGATCCAGGCCCGCTGCGCAGCAATAAACTGCTGTTTCATCTGCGCAGGGCTATCGGGTTGCGCACTTTCAGCACTGATTTGCGCCAGCACCTCACGATAAACCTGATTTAATTGCGCTTCCGTTTGCTCCTGCTGCTTTTGCAGGCAAGCATTAATTTCCAGCGTATTGGCCGCATTACCACAATCTTGCTCTGGTGCTGATGCAGTGGCAGATGCCGCCTGCGCCACAGGCATCACCGCCATCCCAGCCAACAGCAGGCTCGCCGTGAGCCATGCTCGCGCTCGCGTAAACACCGAACGCCTTGCAACAGCGCGCAGCACTAATGTATTACAATACAACATAATCCCTCCAAGGATATGTGACACCAACAACACTGCCAGCATCAACGCTTTGATGCCGCTTGATGCCATAGCCATGGCGATCAGCTTAGCGCGATCGGTATCAACGCAAAAGCATCAGCTAAAAAGAGCCATCTAACCACCGGTGTCAAACCGGCGCGGTTCACTAAACAGCAAGATGCGAAGGCATTGAATAACCGCGAGCGAACCGCCACAATGGCCGCCGATTCGCAGCGATGGTGAGATGCGGTGCGGCTGCTTATATTAGGCACTTAATTTCGGTGCTCTTATATTAGTGCACGGGTATTAGCACGTACCGATATTGCCCCCACAACATGACGATGGAGCCTCATGGATCGGCTAACCGCACTGCAGGTATTTATTGCCGTCGTAGAGCAAGGCAGTTTAAGCGCCGGCGCTGAACGACTGG
>NZ_JBOFRH010000539.1:0-3818 GCF_051650925.1 Plesiomonas sp. | reverse complement strand
ACCAAATACCACATTTTAGTCAGTGCCGATAACCCCGAACAAGCCAGCCTGCACCTGCTCAGTAAGCAGCAAACGCTGATGGAGCTGCTGTCGCAAAGCAGCCAGATGTTGCAACAGCTCGATGCCCAGCACTGGCGCGGCGGGCAGCAAATGCTGCAACTGTTCCAGACCGCGCTTGATCTGCAAGAGCATATCACCAGCAGCTTAAACCAGCCGGCACGGGTACAAGAGGAGATCCGCACCTATCAGGCCGATGCGGTTATTTTAGGTAATGTAGCGCTGATGGTGCAACGCTTACGCCAAATCGCCGATGCTATTTTGTATAGCGAAACCATACCCCCTTTTACCATGCAAACGACACTTGATGAGCTGACCGCGTTGCAACAAGCCTCGCCAGACAGCGAGGTCCTGACATTCTGCCACTACCATTTCAGCCGAGTCGCGCAACTTCTCAATGCGCTGCACCCGCTATATCAGCGCGAGCTGTGTCCGAGCATCCCCCGCCCTCCGCTGTTAACCGCACTGCGCAACTACCTGAACTGGCAATCGGCCTCATTGCGAATGGCCGCTCGCAGTGGGCTAACGCTGGCCATTGGCGCTGAGATCGGTGCGCTGCTCTCTCTGCCGCGTGCTTACTGGGTGCTGCTGACCATTGTACTGGTGATGCAAAGCGGTTATAACGCCACCAAAGTGCGTATTCAGCATCGGGCATACGGCACCTTACTGGGGCTGGTCATCGGAACGGGGGTTTTAATGCTCAATCTCCCCGTCGCTTGGCTGCTCGCATTTATGTTTTTTGGTACGCTGATTGGCTTTTCGCTGGTACACAATCACTATGGCTGGGCAGTTGTTTTACTGACAGTGATGGTTGTTTGCCTGCTACAACTGCTGACTCATGACAGTGCGGCGTTCTTGGTGGCTCGACTCGAAGATACCCTACTGGGGTGCGTGCTGGCCTTTCTCAGCACCATGTTGCTGTGGCCGCAATGGCAAAGTACCCGCTTACTGAACTATGCCGATACACTACTGGGCACAGTCTGGCTGCATGTAAACCGCTTAATACATATGCTCGAACGGCAGGCGGTGAATTCAGGTGAGCTGAGTCTTTCCCGTATCGCCATGAATCAGGCACAAATGGATATGAACAACTCCTATACGCAGGCACTGCAAGAGCCCGGATATAATAGTTTATATCTGAAAGAGATCTTACTGTGGCAATCACACAGCCAACAGGTTGTTGAGCACATCAACAGCATGACTGTTGAGATCCGCGAGGGGGCAAGTTTACCGGAAGAGGCGCTGCAACAGTATCGCGCAGCCATTGAGTTTGCCATTCAAGCCTGCCAGCAGCAACTTATCCACCGCACGCCGATAGCCAACAGCAGTCTGCTGGCTCTGCCGATGCCACCACTGCCAGAAGAGCGCAGCGCGCTTGATCACCATTTCTATCGGATCATCTCTCATCTTAATGAGATGTATGCGCTGTCTGGATTGGCGGTCACCTCGCGGAATTTATAATGCGCAGCCGTGGCTCGGTACACAATACATAGCCCCAGCAGTGGGGCTATTTTTTTACTACGCACGAAAATGCGTACTGCTAAAAATTTTATCTGCTGATGCCTCAACAAACCCCTGATACAGCACGCCATCGGCTTGTCGGTAGCGCAGTGCAAATTCATAAAAGCAACCGGGAATAGTGGCACGCTGATCACTAAAAACCACCTCCACAGGATCGGCCAGCGTTGCCGACTGCTCAAGATACACATCTGCCGAGCCTTTAATCTCACCACCCGTGGTATTGAGCGCTATCCCGCTACTTTTTATCTGCTGATTCAAGGCTGCAAGGCTGTGAAAGGCGGTTAACTGGTTAACCGATACCGTAAAGTGGTTAGCACGAAACCCCAACGCGGCCAGCCATGCGGCATACTCACTCTCTGCCCGTAAGCTCTGGTACTCATCCCAAGACAACTGCCAGATACGCCCTGCATATAGAGCCGCTGCACTGTCGAACATTCCCGCAGGCAGCTCACCAATCAAACGGTCAATTAAACGTACCGCCGCCGCAGACAGCCCATCTACCCGTAACTCTGACATGAAAATTTTCGGCATGCGCGGATCAACATGCTCAAGGTGTACCGCATCAAGCTGTTTTTGCGTGAACTGGTAGTGCCCCGCGACCCGATAGCCCCACTGCTCTAGCAGCGGAACTTGTACCCCAAGCCCTACACTTGGGCGGTTAAATGTTCGCAGCGCAATATGATCATTCACAATCGCCTCATCGCCCCCCAACAGCGTGTGGATCTGGCGGGCACTCGGCGTATGCCGGACATAATCTTGCCATAAACAACCAAACCACTGCGCCAGCGGATCATGGGTATCACCCGTATTGTCACTCGGTTTATGGCCACCACGTTGATTATCAATACCGCTATTTTCAACGCCATGATACAAGGATAGAGCCAGATCTGGCGGCAACTGAGACTGAGGCGAACAAGCCGTATTATTCGCAGCATCAGGATCAGGCAAATCCTGAGAAGAGTGAGAATCTGTCGGCATACTCGGTTCCCCTTACGCAATAACGACAAATATAATGGCAAATAACGCTATAAATGCAGACCGGGGCTTAATTGGGCAGGCAGCGTTACCCGCGGTTGCTCCATCGATGCCACCGGATAGGCACAATAATCGGCCGCATAAAATGCCGAAGGGTGATGGTTACCCGATGCGCCACATCCACCAAACGGTGCAGCACTCGACGCACCGGTTAACGGCCGATTCCAGTTCACGATACCGGCACGGATCTGGCTGTAAAACTGCTGATACAACTCGGCATCATCACTGAGTAATCCGGCTGAAAGCCCGTAACGGGTTTGATTTGCCAGCGTCAGCGCATGGGTAAAATCACGGTAACGCTGTACCTGCAATAAAGGGCCAAAATACTCTTCATCTGGTAATACCGGCACATCAGAGACATCAATAATGGCTGGATGCAAAAACGCGCCCCCTAACGCAGATCGGCGCAGCGGCAGCAAGCTGCGTGCCCCCAACGCAAGTAACTGCTGTTCGGTGTGGCATAGCTGATCGGCAACCTCGGCACTGATCATACTGCCGATAAAGGGTTGCGGATCAGATTGCGGCATCCCTACCTCCAGTTGCTCAGTCACCCGCAGTAATATCGCAAGCAACTGATCGCCCTCAGTACCTTGTGGTAACAGTAAACGACGGGCGCTGGTGCAACGCTGTCCGGCCGATAAAAACGCCGAATGCACAATATCGTGCACCGCCGCCCGCATATCACTAACGCTCTGTACAATCAGCGGATTATTCCCCCCCATCTCCAGCGCCACAATCCGCTGCGGGAATGCCAGTGATTCACGTGCCAACTGCAATCCGGTCGCCGAGCTGCCGGTAAACAGCAAGCCATCGAGTTCAGGGGACGCTGCCAGTGCTTTACCTACATCGCGCGCACCCTGTACCAGATTTAATACGCCGGCGGGCAGACCGCTTTGCTGCCAGAGAGCGGCCACATGTGCGGCCACCAGCGGTGTCTGCTCTGAGGGTTTAAACACCACGGTATTGCCTGCCAGCAGTGCTGGAATAATGTGCCCGTTAGGTAGATGGCCGGGAAAATTGTAGGGGCCAAATACCGCCATCACCCCATGTGCGCGATGGCGCACCATCGCACGCCCCTGCGGAAGTGCTGACTCACGCTCCCCCGTACGCTCAAGATACGCGCGGATTGCAATCTCCGTTTTTCCCTGCATCGCGATGACTTCTGTCCGGCTCTCCCACAGCGGTTTACCCGTCTCCTGTGTGAT
>NZ_JBOFRH010000538.1:0-2937 GCF_051650925.1 Plesiomonas sp. | reverse complement strand
CTGGTGTCTTTTGCGCCGGTTAAATCAACCAGATGCAGCCATTGTGCTCCTGCTTGCTGATAGGTTTGCAGACGCTCTGTGGGGTCGGCGTGGTATTCGGTTTTGTGATCATAGTCACCCTGTAGCAGGCGCACGACTTTGCCGTCGATCAGATCCAGTGCGGGAATAATCATCCTTGTTACATCTCCAGAAAGTTTTTCAGTAACTGGGCACCGGCTTTACCGGATCGTTCAGGGTGAAACTGCACACCGTAAAAATTATCCTGTTGCACTGCTGCAGAGAAGGCTTCGCCGTAATGACACTGAGCAATCGTGTGGTGACTGATCTGCATCGCATAGCTGTGAACAAAGTAAAAGTACTCACCATCGGCAATATTATTAAACAGGCGATGGCCCGCTTTTGGGTACACGCGGTTCCAGCCCATGTGGGGCAGAGGTAGGCCAAAATCGGTCATTTGCAGAACCGAGGTATCAGGGATCACCCCGAGAGTATGGGTATTACCCTCTTCGCAATATTCGGCCATCAGTTGCATGCCTAAGCAGATCCCCAATACCGGTTGGGTACAGGCTCTGATCAGGGCGATCAGATTGCGATCATGCAACTGTTCCATGGCGGTACTGGCCGTACCTACGCCGGGCAGCAGCAATTTATCAGCGGTGAGGATCACATCAGCTTCTTTGCTGATAACCGGGTGGTAGCCGAGTTTTTGCACGGCAAAATAGACCGAAGCAAGGTTGGCACAGCCGGTATCAATAATGACCACACGGGTTTGCGGGGTCTGTTGTGGCATCTACAAAACTCCTTTTGAGCTTGGCAATGCATCACCCTGCATGTGAATGGCCTGACGTAGTGTGCGGCCAAACGCTTTGAACAGGCTTTCTACCATGTGGTGGCTATTTTTGCCTTTGGTTTTTAGGTGCAAGGTGCAGCCTAGGCTGTCGGTCAGTGAACGGAAGAAGTGCTGCACCATTTCAGTGCTCAGATCCCCGACTTGATCGCGGTTAAAATCCGCTTTGAATTTCAAGTAGGGGCGGCCGGAGAGATCAAGCGCACAACGTGCTAGACACTCATCCATCGGCAGCACAAACCCAAACCGACCAATACCGCGTTTGTTGCCCAGTGCTTGTCGCAGGGCTTGGCCGAGTGCTAAAGCGGTATCTTCAATAGTGTGGTGATCATCAATGTGCAGATCGCCGCTGACGGCAATATTCATGCGAAAACCGCCATGGGTGGCAATCTGATCAAGCATGTGGTCAAAAAAACCTAATCCGGTGCTGATCTGGTTTTCACCGTTCTCATCTAACCAAACTTGTACGCTAATATCGGTTTCGCGCGTAATACGGCTGACGCTGGCAGTACGGGCCGGAAAGCTCAGGCGCTGAACAATCATCGGCCAATTTGTATTGTCAGGGTGATAGAGAATGCCGTTAATGCCCATGTTTTCGGCAAGTTTCAGATCAGTTTGTCTGTCGCCAATAACAAAGGAGTGCGCATGATCAATGCAGCCCGACTCCATGTAGCGCTTTACTAGCCCAAGTTTCGGTTTCCGGCAGGTACAGTTGTCGTGCTCAAAATGTGGGCAAATTAAAATATCAGCAAACTCAATACCCTGAGAGCTGAAAATATCGAGCATAGCGTTGTGCGGCAGGTCAAAATCAGCTTGTGGCAAACTGTCTGTACCTAAGCCGTCTTGATTGGTGATCATCACCAGCGTGTAACCTTGACGCTGCAGTGTTAATAGCGCCGGAATAACGCCCGCTTCGAGTTTGAGTTTATCGAGACGATCAACCTGAAAATCTTCCGGTGGCTCTTTAATCAGCGTGCCATCACGATCAATAAACAGGTAATTACGTGCAACTGAATTGGATTTATTCAGTTGTGCTTTGTGTGGCTGCGCATGGCGCGCGGTTTCTGCTGCGTAACGCACTCTTTTTTTCACTGCATGCCTCCTTGCTGGCAGCACATCTCATCGGATAACGGCATCGCGTTGATGACATTCAGCGTGCGCTGACACTCTTCTTGTGTGCCAATTGAGATGCGCAGACAGTTATACAAACCGGGTTGTTTTCCTTGATCTCTAACGATAATGCCTTGATCCCACAAATTTTTGAATACTTTCTCACCGTTATGGAAGCGAACCGTGATCCAGTTGCTTTCGCTGGGGTAGACAGTGTCGCATAGCGGGCTTTTTTGCAGCTCTTGACTCAGCCATGTGCGGGTTGTGCGCAAGGAATCAACATTGCGTTGCATCGCCGCAATCCCTTGTTCGCTCAGTGCTTGCGCGGCAATGTCAGCAACCGGTAGCGGTAGTGGGTAGGGGGCAATGACTTTTAATAGCAAACGAATAATGTCGGGGGATGAGAGCGCAAAGCCGCAGCGTAATCCGGCCAGTGCAAACGCTTTTGACAGGGTGCGTAAAATCACCAGATTCGGGTACTGTTGCAGCAACGGTACACAGCTGTGTTGCGGGCAAAACTCGATATACGCTTCATCAATCACCACGATGGCTTTTCCGGCGGTGAGTTGCAGCAGCGCATGCAAGTCTTGTTGTTGCAGCAGGTTGCCGGTCGGGTTGTTCGGGCTGCACACAAAGACGACTTTGACCTGATCAAGTGCGGCATGAATAGCTGGAAGATCGAGCTGCCAGTCTGCGGTGCTGGGCACGATTTTTCGCGCAATACCAAGCGTTTCAGCGCTGACTGTGTACATACCGTAGGTCGGCGGGCAAAACATCACGGCATCGCGTGCGGGTTCGCAAAAGGCGCGGATCACCAGCTCTATCGCTTCATCTGCACCACGGCTGACCAACACTTGTTCGGGCATGAGATTGGCATAGGCGGCGTAACGGGTAATCACGCTCTCTGGCTGGCACTCTGGATAACGGTTGAGCTTTTGTGTGGTTAACGAATAGTCAGGCGCGACGGGGTATTCATTGGC
>NZ_JBOFRH010000537.1:0-1743 GCF_051650925.1 Plesiomonas sp. | reverse complement strand
TGTTTTGCGTGGTCTGGTTCACCCTCTCTTATCTGCCGATGGCGCACATGGTTTGGTACTGGGCAGGTCCTGATGCCTATACCAGCGCAGAAGCGGCAACTGCCGCAACCGCAACGGCCGGTTATCTGTTCCGTCATGGTGCACTGGATTTTGCCGGAGGCACGGTCGTACATATCAACGCAGCAGTGGCTGGATTAGTGGGCGCTTACATGGTCGGACGGCGCGTAGGTTTCGGGCGTGAAGCCATGAAGCCACACAGTTTAACCATGACCATGATTGGAGCCTCTTTACTGTGGTTTGGCTGGTTTGGTTTCAACGCCGGCTCAGCACTGGAAATGAACGGCACCGCAACCTTGGCCTTTGTGAACACATGGGGCGCAACCGCCGCGGCCACTCTGTCATGGCTGTTTGCTGAGTGGATATTAAAGGGCAAACCCTCTTTACTGGGCGCAGCGTCAGGCGCAGTCTCCGGTCTGGTCGCGATTACTCCGGCCTGCGGATTCGTAGGTGTCGGTGGTGGGCTGATTATCGGTTTGCTGGCCGGTATTGCCGGTTACTGGGGCGTACATGCGCTCAAACGCTGGCTGAGTGTGGACGATGCGCTGGATGTATTCGGCGTACACGGTGTCTGCGGTATTCTGGGCGCAATTTTAACGGGCGTGTTTGCCGATCCTGCGCTTGGCGGAACCGGTGTGTGGGATTATGTCACTAATAGCGTTGCCCCATATGCAATGTGGGAGCAGGTGAAAATCCAAGCACTGGGTGTTGGCATCACTATCCTGTGGTCTGGCGTTGTGGCTCTGATTTGCTACAAACTGGTCGACTTGGTGGTAGGCCTGCGCGTAGCAGAAGAAGACGAACGCATTGGGCTGGATGTCACTACCCATGGCGAGAATGCTTATAACCAGTGATTTAACTGGTCATGGAGGGCGTAAGATTGTATGTGAGTGGTGACTTACCTTCGACGTACTTTCAGTTACCTTACATGATGTTTCATTAAGCGAAATCTATGCTTAGCTCTACCCGCAGAGATGCCCGAACCGGCATCTCTGCTCTATTTTTGTAGCCCTATCTCTATCCACTATTCCACTAGTAGACATATCACTCGCACTCTGCCACAGCGGGTAAGCGCTAGTCGCAGAGCGAAGTTGATGCTAACTCACGCACAAATCCGCGTTTGATGGTGGTAGGGGTAATGTAGAACACCGTCACGGCATCACCGCTTTGGGTGTAGGCCGCACGAAAATTGACCTTATCGACCACCACTTTATATTCCTGAATGGTCAGTTGGTGTCTTTTCAAATCGTAGGCCGGTTTTATTTTATGCGGACGATGCAAAATGATCTCCGGTAACACCTCGTGCACATTGCGTTTTACGGCCGCTTCGTACTGCGCATATTTTCTGAAAAAATGCTGCAGGTACTTATTGTCTTCCAACTCGATAGTTAACATCATCGGCACTTATGCTCGTATCTACACTCATCATTGACTCTTTGAGCAGTATACGCCGCCGGAGTGCACCCTTAGACTCAGTGAATTGTTATAAATGATAAGTGATGATGTGCGGATTTATCTGGGCTGCGCAGGCGTTCACGGTCTCGCTACCGTAGCACAAGCTTACGGCAGCGGTGAGGTTATGAGGTTTTAAGCGTTGAATATTTCGTCTTAAATGACGGGTTAAATATCAAACTGCAAAACGTGCTCGTCTTGCGGCTCTTTCCAGATAGCTTCTTTGATATCGCT
>NZ_JBOFRH010000536.1:0-2095 GCF_051650925.1 Plesiomonas sp. | reverse complement strand
GAACAGTTAATTTTAGCAACGTAATAATAGCCTTGCTACAAGCTTATGTTGTGATACAGATCGTAAGCGTCACTAAATCCCCACAGTGATCTGCTGCGGGGTGTCAACGGCGATTTAAAACTGATACACCTACATCACCAGTCCGTGCAGGCTTTTGACTTCCCTTACTACAAGATCAGCACCCGTTGTCTCCATGGGGCGCAGAACTGTGTTTTATTGAGGCCAGAGCGGAATTGTTCATGGTTAGGATTTTCAATCAGTCATTATTGACGTTATAACGCCAAATCTCTGCCTGCGAGGGAGCGTATTCTTTCATAAACAATGATAAAACTGCCTCAATGATTGACGACTGAACGGAAAATATTCACTTTTTGGCATAAATCCAAATTTAAGGCAGATCTTCCCTACGCCGCTAATAACCATCGCTTCTTTTCTAGCTTCTGACGGCGTTGAGCAAGCAATACCTCGGCTCGCGAACCGACTTCCGCACTCGAAAACACCATCCGATCGCCACATAACACGCACTGATAGGGATCGACATGCGTAAATTGTTTCATCAACGCGGCATAGCCAGGTTTAGTGGGTTTTGTCTTCACCTCCATTGCTAGTGCGGCATAGATTTTTGGCAATAACTCACCGCGTTTGCGGTTTGACAGAAAACCGTAATACCGGACCATCTTGTATCTTGAAGACGATTTACAATAGCTACGTTTGGATTTGGCAAGGCGTATGCAGCCCGATACCATCTGGGGTTTTAAGCCCGTTTTTAAGCAAATGGCGCATACGCTGAACCGCTCATCTGAAACCCGAACAGTTGTCCGTACTCCATAACGTATTTGCAAGGATGGGTAATCATGAGTCAGCCGAATCCACTCTGTGTGGGCATTGATGTTTCCAAAGCTACGCTGGACATTGCTGCTAGCTCTGATATTGAACAGTTTACGGTCAGTAATAACGATGATGGTTTTGATCTCATTACTGCCGAACTGAGAAAGCATGCCGTTACGCTGGTTCGGCTGGAGGCCACCGGTGGTCTTGAAGGCGCCGTGGCCTGCTCTCTTCAGGCTGAAGGTTTTGACGTTGTAGTCATCAATCCCAGACAGGCCCGCGATTTTGCCCGTGCAATGGGATATCTGGCAAAGACAGGCCACATTGATGCCAAAGTGCTTGCGCAGATGGCTGATGTCATTAATCGCCATCCGGAGCGGGGACGTTTTATCCGGGCTCTGCCGGATGCAGAGCGTCAGACTCTTGCGGCAATGATGGTGCGCCGCCGCCAGCTGATTACTATGTTGGTGGCTGAGCGTAACCGTCTGCACCCGGCTCATCCGCAGAGCAGGGAAAGCATTAATATCATCATCAAAGCACTGGTAGATGAGCTTGCGAGAATCGATGCCGGTATGAACAGGCATATCGAGACTCATTTCAGCGAGCTTGCTGAGCGACTGAGCAGTATTAAAGGTGTTGGCACCATGACCACAGCAGCATTGCTGGCCGAGGTTCCCGTGCTGGGCAGCCTCTCCAGGCCGTTTGTTGGCGTTGCCCCGGTAAACCGGGACTCTGGCACCATGAGGGGACGACGAACGATCTTTGGCGGCAGGGCTGGTGTTCGAACAGCCTTGTACATGGCTGCGCTTGTCGCAACCCGCTTTAACCCGGTGCTAAAGGCGTTTTACATGCGGCTGCTTGCAGCAGGAAAACCCAAAAAAGTGGCGCTGGTTGCCTGTATGCGCAAGTTGCTGACCATCCTGAACGCAATGCTCAGAAAGAACGAAGAATGGGATGAGTCGTACCATCACGTTGCCTCATAATTTTTACGTTCAAGACAGTTGCTTAAAATGGCGTGAGGGGATATGGCTGATATAACGCAGCAGCATCTCTTCCTGACTCAGTATCTGCCTTCGGTGTTGCTGTGTGCGGTGGTCATAATAGTGATGAACAACGGCGCCCCCAGTATAATGGCGCAGTGCAGAGGCTGCCATCGGCGGACGTTTGAGATAACGGCCAATGTCGTTGATGTTTTGCCTCGCATGTTTGGTCTTTTTCGCAAAGTGGATTTTCCAGCGGCGTTGGAATTGCACCTCAAGGAACTGAC
>NZ_JBOFRH010000535.1:0-7772 GCF_051650925.1 Plesiomonas sp. | reverse complement strand
CTATTCCTGCGGCAACCGATATTGCTTTTGCGCTTGGTATTATGGCGCTGCTGGGTAAACGCGTACCTATCAGCCTGAAAGTCTTTTTATTGGCATTGGCAATCATTGATGATTTGGGTGTCATTGTCATCATCGCGCTATTCTACACCAGCAACTTATCGCTTGCTGCGTTGGCCATTGCCATTGCCTCAACCGTACTACTGATTGTGATGAACCGGCGTGGTGTTGCTAAAATCAGTTGGTATATGGTGGTAGGCCTAGTGCTGTGGGTTAGCCTGTTAAAATCAGGTGTACATGCGACATTAGCCGGTGTGGTATTGGGCTTTTGTATCCCACTTAAAGCACAAGGTAAAAGGCCGCTTGAGCATATCGAACATAGCTTGCACCCATGGGTTGCTTACCTGATATTACCGCTGTTTGCATTTGCCAATGCCGGCGTTTCGTTAAAAGGCGTATCAGTAGATGCCCTGACATCGGCGCTGCCGCTGGGTATTGCTGCTGGCTTGTTCTTAGGTAAACCGTTGGGTATTTTCTCTTTTAGTTTCCTCTCCGTGAAGTTTGGTTTAGCCAAATTACCTGATGGTGTGAATTTCCGGCAGATCTTTGCGGTATCAGTGCTGTGCGGTATTGGCTTTACTATGTCGATGTTTATTGCTTCGTTGGCATTTGAGCATGCGGGCATGGAGTACGGTGTCTATTCACGCTTGGGAATTTTGATAGGCTCCACACTGGCCGCCGTGATTGGCTACAGCTTATTACGGATATTTCTGCCGGCAGTGAAAAGATAAATTCTCATAAAATGTCAGCTATTTGCAGGTAGCCATTCCTGTGAGCTGGCGGCATACTGATGCGGCATCAGCCAATATAGAGAGGGGCTATGTCGCATTTAAATTTTAATCACCTGTACTATTTTTGGGCCGTATGTAAACACGGCTCAGTTGCTAAAGCAGCAGAAACGCTGTTTATTACTCCTCAAACGGTAACCGGTCAAATTCGAGCACTTGAACTGCGTTTTAACGGGAAATTGTTTAAACGTAATGGGCGCGGATTAGAACCAACTGAACTTGGTCAGTTGGTTTTTCGTTATGCCGAAAAAATGTTCTCTCTAAGCCAAGAGATGCTCGATATTGTCAATTACCGCAAAGAAGCCAATATTTTATTTGATGTTGGTGTTGCCGATGCGTTATCTAAACGCTTAGTCAGCCGTGTATTACAAGCTGCAATTCCTGCCAATGAACAGATTCACTTACGCTGTTTTGAATCAACACATGAGCTGCTATTAGAGCAGTTAAGTCAGCATAAGTTGGATATGATCCTGTCCGATTGCCCAGTAGATTCATCACAGAATGAAGGGCTATTTTCGGTCAAATTAGGGGAGTGCGCGATCAGTTTCGTGTGCAGTAAACCCGCCCCTACCACCGCGTTTCCTGCCTGTTTACAAGAGCGTAAATTACTGATGCCTGGCCGCCGATCTGCCTTAGGCAGAAAAATACTGACCTGGATTGATCAACAAGGTTTAGACGTACAGGTATTGGGTGAATTTGATGATGCCGCGCTCATGAAAGCCTTTGGTAACGCACACAACGCTATTTTTGTTGCTCCATCTTTATACGTTAATGAACTGGTGTGTGATGACCATATGGTCGAATTAGGCCGTCTTACCGGGCTATCAGAAGAGTACTTTGCTATTTTTGCTGATCGTATGATTAAACATCCGGCAGTACAGCAAGTATGTAGCGAAGATTTTTCTGATTTGTTTTCATCGCGTAGCAATTGTATGCTCTGAGTTGCTTAACGTACGCTTGCAGTAATACATGCAACATGTAATCAACACAATAATAGAAATCAGAAAATGATGAAAAATACAGTAGAGATAGAGAGCATGGAACAAAACGTAGGGAGAGCCGTCATGCTGTTAAAGGCTATGGCAAATGAAAAGAGGCTTTTCATCCTTTGTCACTTGCAAGATAAAGAGGTATCCGTTGGTGTGCTAAGTGAACGATTAAATCTTTCACAATCAGCACTTTCACAGCATCTGGCATGGCTGCGCCGTGACGGATTAGTCAAAACACGCAAAGAAGCACAGACCGTATTCTATTCACTCAGTAGCCATGCGGTAAAAGAGGTGATTAGCACTCTGCACCGTTTATATTGTGCTGAACAACCCGAGTCTACAGCAACTGTTAGTGAATACGTGGATGCGTAAGCCGCTTAAAGCAGTGGATCTTCACCATGAGGTTACTGTGAGTAGGTTTACGCATGAACGCAAATAAACCACAGAGAGCCGTCAGGTAAATGAGATTCTCTGGTTATTGATGAAAATTATCGAAAAAAAAACCGGCATAAATGCCGGTTTTTTTTCGATATCTTAAATCAGACAATGATTACATTGCTTTGATTTGAGCTACCAGGTTCGCTTTATGACGAGCAGCCTTGTTCTTGTGGATCAGGCCTTTGCTTGCCATACGATCCAGAATAGGTTGCATGGTCGCAAATGCGGTCATTGCAGTTTCTTTGTTGCCAGTCGCGATCGCAGCGTATACTTTCTTAACGAAAGTACGCATCATGGAGCGACGGCTAGCGTTATGCTGACGACGCTTCTCAGCTTGGACAGCGCGCTTCTTAGCAGACTTGATATTAGCCAAGGTCCAACTCCCAAATATAACTTTTTTTGGACATTTCAAAGGCCGAGGACTATGCCTTTTTCGCCTTCTTTTGTCAATGGATTTGTGCAAATAAACGCCGGTTTCCCGAGGCTGGTACAAGCAGCGCATGACGGTTATTATGGTGAGCAATTTTAACAGCTTTTAATGCTGGAATACAGCGTCAGAGACGTATTTCAACGAGTGAATCCATCTTGAGTAAACGTTTATTGAAATCAGGGCTGATTGTCAGCTCGATGACACTCTTATCTCGCGTCTTGGGATTAGTGCGTGATGTGGTCATTGCCAACCTGATTGGTGCCGGTGCCGCTGCCGATGTTTTCCTGTTTGCTAACCGCATTCCAAATTTTTTACGCCGCTTATTTGCCGAGGGTGCGTTTTCACAAGCTTTCGTGCCGGTGCTGACTGAGTACCAAAAAGAGGGCGATCTTTCCAAGACACAAGAGTTTGTCGCCAAAGTCTCCGGTACGCTGGGTGGATTAATCACCCTCGTCACTGTACTGGCAATGGTCGGCTCGCCGGTTGTTGCAGCTCTGTTTGGTACAGGGTGGTTTATTGACTGGCTACAGGGCGGGCCAGATGCCGGTAAATATGAGTTAGCGTCATTACTGCTGAAAATCACCTTTCCTTATCTGTGGTTTATTACGCTTGTTGCGCTCTCTGGTGCCATCTTAAATACCCTTGGTCAGTTCGGGGTGGCGGCTTTTTCGCCGGTTTTACTGAATGTTGCCATGATTGGTGCGGCAATCTGGATCGCTCCGCATACCCAATATCCTGAAATTGGTCTGGCGATCGGTATTTTTCTGGGCGGTTTATTCCAGTTCTTATTTCAAATCCCTTATATGAAAAAGGCCGGTTTGCTGGTGAAGCCTAAGTGGGCATGGAATGATCCGGGGGTAAAAAAAATCCGTACCCTGATGATCCCAGCACTGTTTGGGGTGTCGGTCAGCCAGATTAACCTGCTGTTAGATACCTTTATTGCCAGTTTCTTGATGACCGGCTCTATCAGTTATCTCTACTACTCTGATCGTTTGTTGGAGTTTCCGCTTGGGTTATTTGGTATTGCGATTGCTACAGTCATTTTGCCAGCCTTGTCGCGCCGACATAACGAAAGCTCGGGTGAGCACTTTGCAAAAACCATGGATTGGGGCGTACGCATGATCTTTTTGCTCGGCGTGCCGGCCATGTGTGGTATCGCAGTTCTGGCCAAGCCGATGATGATGGTGCTCTTTATGCGCGGAGAGTTTACTTTTGCCGATGTTAATGCCGCTTCCCTTTCATTGCTGGCATTTAACTGTGGTTTGGTCAGCTTCATGCTGATTAAAGTCTTGGCGCCAGGCTATTATGCTCGTCAGGATACCAAAACTCCGGTCCGCTACGGCATCATTTCGATGGTCAGTAATATGGGCTTTAACCTGCTGGCGATCCCTTTTAGCTATGTCGGGCTGGCGATTGCCTCGGCGATGTCGGGTACATTGAATGCGTGGTTGTTGTATCGCGGTTTATCCGCGGCCAATGTCTATAAATTTAGCCGCCAAAGCTGGTTGTTGATAGCCAAAGTCGCGGTTGCTGGGCTGGGTATGGCTGCAACCTTGTTCTGGGTTATGCCGGATATTGCCGTCTGGCAGGTTCAAAATAATATGTTACGTATGGCGTGGTTAGCCGGCCTGATTGGTTTGGCTGCGGTAGTCTATGTGGTTTTGCTGCTGCTGCTGGGGGTGCGTCCGCGCCATTTACGTGCAGATACTGACATTGCCAACTAAGACAAATGCCTCGAATGCGGTATAATCGACAGCTATTTTCTCTCTTTAATGGCAGAGCTGACAGGGTGATGTACCCATGGAGCTGATACGCGGTATTCAAAATATTAAACCTCAGCATCATGGCTGTGTGTTAACTATTGGTAACTTTGATGGCGTACACCTAGGTCATCAGGCGGTTTTGCAACAAGTAAAAGCCAAAGCGCGCGCACTGAATTTACCGTTAACGGTTATGGTGTTTGAACCTCAGCCGCAAGAGCTGTTTACACCGGAACTGGCACCCGCACGTTTAATGCGCTTGCGCGATAAATATGTGCATCTTGCCCGTGCTGGGGTTGATAGGTTGCTCTGTGTTAGCTTTAATCACCATTTTGCGCAAATGAGTGCTCACGCATTTATCCAGCACTTATTGGTGGATAAATTGGGTGTGGCTTTTTTAGGCGTGGGTGATGATTTTCGTTTTGGCGCGGCGCGTCAGGGTGATTATGCCATGCTGCAAGAGGCCGGTAGCCAGTACGGATTTGAAGTTGTTAATAGCCACAGCTATTGTGTGGGTGAACAGCGCGTCAGCAGTACCGCAATTCGTCAGGCTCTGCACCATGATGATTTGGCGCTGGCAGAGCGTCTGCTTGGTCGCCCTTACAGTATCAGTGGTCGTGTTTCACATGGGAAAAAACTCGGGAGAACCATTGGTTTTCCGACGGCGAATATCCCGTTAAAACGCCGTGTAGCACCGGTCAATGGTGTTTATGCAGTTGAAGTCCTTGGGCTGGGGGCGCACCCTCTGCCTGGTGTAGCAAATATTGGCACACGGCCAACGGTTGATGGCGTGCGTCAACAGCTTGAAGTCCATCTATTTGATGTTAATCTGAATCTTTACGGTCGTCAGCTCGAAGTGGTGCTGCGGGAAAAAATTCGCCCTGAGATGCGTTTTGCTTCATTTGACGCTCTGACTGCGCAGATTGCACAGGATGCGAATACCGCTCGCCGCTACTTCCAGCTGCCGATCGGGATCTAACTTTCTTTTTGCCGAAAATACGGAATCGAGAATCAATGAGTGACAATAAATACCCTTTGAACCTTCCGGATACAGGGTTTCCGATGCGTGGCGATTTAGCCAAACGCGAACCTGGTATGTTGCAGCGTTGGTATGACAACAATCTGTATGGTGCAATTCGTCAGGCGAAGAAGGGCAAAAAATCCTTCATCCTGCATGATGGCCCACCGTACGCTAACGGTAACATTCACATTGGTCACTCAGTAAACAAGATCCTTAAAGACATTATTATTAAGTCTAAAGGTCTGTCAGGTTTTGACTCGCCGTATATTCCGGGCTGGGATTGCCACGGCTTACCGATCGAGCTAAAAGTAGAACAACTGGTCGGTAAACCGGGTGAGAAAGTCACGGCAGCAGAGTTCCGTCAGGCATGCCGTGATTATGCTGCCGAGCAAGTTGCTGGCCAGAAAAAAGACTTTATGCGTTTAGGCGTGTTGGGCGACTGGGATCACCCTTACCTGACAATGGATTTTGCAACCGAAGCGAATATCATCCGCTCAATGGCAAAAATTGTCGGTAATGGCCACCTGCACAAAGGCGCGAAGCCAGTACACTGGTGTACAGAGTGTCGTTCGGCACTGGCAGAAGCGGAAGTTGAGTATTACGACAAAACGTCACCGTCAATTGACGTGCGTTTTCATGCCGTTGATGAAGCTGCGGTACTGGCAAAATTCGGCACGCAAGCAGGTAATGGCACCATCTCCGTGGTTATCTGGACAACCACCCCGTGGACACTGCCGGCCAACCGTGCTGTTGCACTCAATGCCGACCTTGAATATCAGCTGATTCAGGCGGGTGATGAGCGTCTGATTCTGGCTAGCGCTCTGGCGGAAAGCGTTCTACAGCGCGCCGGCATTACCGACTCAACTGTACTGGCTACCTGTGTTGGTGCAGATTTAGAGCTATTGCGCGTTAAGCACCCGTTCTATGATTTTGATGTGCCGATTATTTTAGGTGAGCACGTCACCACTGATGCCGGTACCGGTGCGGTACATACCGCCCCTGGGCATGGTCAGGAAGACTTCGTTGTCGGACAAAAATACCATCTGGAAGTGGCCAATCCGGTTGCGCCTGATGGTACGTATCTGCCAGAAACGCCGCTGTTTGCCGGTCAGTCAGTGTTTAAAGCCAATGATGCCGTGCTTGATGTTCTGCGTGAACGTGGCGCGTTGCTACATTTTGAAAAGTTCCTGCACAGCTATCCACACTGCTGGCGTCATAAAACCCCGATCATTTTCCGTGCAACGCCACAGTGGTTTATTAGCATGGAACAAGCGGGTCTGCGTCAAAAGGCGCTGGGCGAAATTAAAGATGTGAAGTGGATCCCTGATTGGGGTCAGGCGCGCATTGAAACGATGGTGGCCAACCGTCCAGACTGGTGTATTTCACGTCAGCGTACGTGGGGCGTACCTTTGGCGCTGTTCGTACACAAAGATACCGAAGTGCTGCATCCACGCTCTGTTGAGCTGATGGAAGAGGTTGCTAAGCGCGTGGCGGAGAAAGGTATTCAGGCGTGGTGGGATCTTGACCCAAGTGAAATTTTGGGTGCAGATGCTGCCGATTACGTCAAAGTGCCAGATACCCTTGATGTCTGGTTTGACTCCGGTTCAACACACTCGTCTGTGGTTGATGCTCGCCCTGAGTTCAACGGCCATACGCCGGATCTGTATCTGGAAGGATCGGATCAACACCGTGGCTGGTTCATGTCATCATTGATGATCTCCACTGCGATGAAAGGCACAGCGCCATACCGCGAAGTGCTGACCCACGGTTTTACCGTGGATGGTCAGGGCCGCAAAATGTCGAAATCCGTCGGCAACGTGGTTAGCCCACAAGATGTGATGAACAAACTCGGCGGTGATATTCTGCGTCTGTGGGTAGCCTCTACAGATTATACCGCTGAAATGGCCGTGTCCGATGAGATCCTCAAGCGTTCTGCGGATGCGTACCGTCGTATCCGTAATACGGCCCGTTTCCTGCTAGCGAACCTGAACGGTTTTGATCCTAAGCTGCACAGCGTGCAACCAGAAGATATGGTCGTACTTGACCGTTGGGCAGTTGGCCGTGCGCAAGCGGCGCAAGCAGAGATCATGCAAGCGTATGAAGCGTATGATTTCCACATGGTGGTTCAGCGTCTCATGCAGTTCTGCTCAGTTGAGATGGGTTCATTCTATCTGGATATCATCAAAGATCGTCAGTACACCGCGAAGACCGACGGCATTGCCCGCCGTAGCTGTCAAACTGCGCTGTATCACATTGCCGAAGCATTAGTTCGCTGGATGGCGCCGATCA
>NZ_JBOFRH010000534.1:0-1121 GCF_051650925.1 Plesiomonas sp. | reverse complement strand
GATTTAAGCTCATCACCTGCTTTGAACAGCGCCTGACCTTTTTGAATCGGTTTCTTGCGTTCAATAATGTTATCGAGCTGATCCAGTTCGCTTTCATTCAGCGTGAAAGGAATACATAACTGACTGATGCTGCAGTCCTGACAGTGGATGGCACAGCCACCGGATTGAATGCGTCGTATCGTCTTTTTCTCTGGGATCATAACGTATAACACTACCTGACATTGATATGGGTCAATTTTACCATGTTTAAGCGCAGAATTGTTAACTATGTCAACTGCTGAATAGCGATATACGCAGTTTGTGCGCCATATAACAAAAGTAGCACGGCAGATGTGCGTTTAAATAGCATCCCCGAGAGAAAATTTCGCAGCTGGGAAGCAGCTTGTCCGACCACTAACATAGCCGGTAAGGTGCCCAGACCAAAGCCCAACATGATGGCCGCGCCCGACAGCGCACTGCCGGATGCGGATGCCCACGTAAGAGTGGAGTACACCAATCCACACGGCAGCCAGCCCCAGACAAAGCCAAGGGGTAACGCCATAAATGGATTTTTCAGTGGGATCATCGCTTGAGCCAGCGGCTTAACGCGTTTCCACACATGTTGGCCGAGGGCTTCAAAACGTTGTAGCCCAAACCACCATTGCCCCATGTACAGACCAAGTGCAATCATCATCACGGCGGCCAGTAGGCGCAAAACCAGCAATAAGGTTTTGCCGGCGGCGAGGTCGGCCAGTGAGGCAAAGAGCCCGCCGAGCAGTAAGCCTGCTAAGGCATAAGCCAAAATACGGCCGATATTGTACAGCAACAGATAGCCCGTTTTACGCCAGAGCGAGTTTTGATCCGGTAAAGCAAAGGTCAAGGCGGCGGCTACGCCTCCGCACATGCCTAAGCAGTGGCCTGCGCCAGCTAAGCCGACCAATACTGCTCCGGTGGCACTCAATGTGATCATGCTAATGGCCCCTGATCTGGGTTTTTAGTTTGTGTTTTGCTATCAGGCTTGTTAGCTGCCGGACGTGCAGCGCTAGGCTGCTCATCTTCCTCAAACAAAATTTGCATCCCTTGGCGATTTAAATCTTCAAATTGCTCAGATTTCACCGCCCACAGAAACACCAGTACTGCCA
>NZ_JBOFRH010000533.1:0-11530 GCF_051650925.1 Plesiomonas sp. | reverse complement strand
GCCTCGGTCGCTCTGCTAACCCGCGTGGCCGGATTGTCAAAAACACTGGCCCAGAATGTGGTGGCCTTTCGTGATGAGCATGGCCGTTTCGATAGTCGCCAGCAGTTGCTAAAAGTGGGGCGTTTAGGCCCGAAAGCCTTTGAGCAGTGTGCCGGATTTTTACGTATCAATGAGGGTAAAAACCCGCTGGATGCCTCAACGGTACATCCGGAAACCTATCCGGTGGTGGAGCGTATTCTGGCTGCCACCGGTAAAACGGTGCGCGATCTCATGGGCAATGGCGAGCTGCTGCGCAGTGTCAAAGCCAGTGAGTTTACCGATGATCGCTTCGGTTTACCGACGGTAACCGATATCCTAAAAGAGCTGGAAAAACCCGGCCGCGATCCACGGCCCGAGTTTAAAACGGCCACCTTTGCCGAGGGGGTCGAAACTCTTGATGATCTCTCTGCGGGGCTAGTTTTAGAGGGCACCGTGACCAATGTGACCAATTTTGGCGCATTTGTTGATATCGGTGTGCATCAGGATGGCTTGGTACACATCTCATCACTGTCAGATAAGTTTATTGATGACCCGCATAAAGTCGTGAAGGCCGGTGATATCGTTAAAGTGAAGGTGCTGGAAGTAGATATTGCACGTAAGCGGATTGCTCTGAGCATGCGTCTTGATGATCAACCGGCCAGTGCAGGGGCGAAGAGTAGCCCAAACATTGAGCGGAATAATGTCAGCGCGGTGCAGTCAGGTCGAACTGATCGCACTTCGGCAAGCCGGAGTAATCATACCGGCGGTAGAAACGCAAACCGCAGCACAAACCGCAATGACAGCAGCCAAGGTAACAGCGCTATGGGCGATGCGCTCGCAGCAGCACTGCGTAAAAGCAAATAACGGATATTGCGCATATCTATTTGGTGCATCACAGCATCATCGCGCATAACCGCACACATCATGGGAGGCTGTCGCCTCCCTTTTTTTATCCTTTGTATGCGGTTGTGGCATTTTGGGTATCACTGAGCGGATAAAAAAAACGCTCAGCACAAAAATGTGTGAGCGGATATTGTCCAACTATATCAGTAATCAGTAATCAGTAATCAGTAATCAGTAATCAGTAACAATTATGAGCGATCGTTAATATCGCAGTCACCAATCCGGCTAAAACACCAGAATGCGACAATAAACAGTAAAGCCCAAGGAACAGCCAACATCACGCCAATAATGAAATCTTGCATATTGCACCGCCTGACTGAATGGTCAATAGCCTTACAATAGGGCAATCTTATAATTCATGATATTTGAATAAAATGAATGTTACGTTCATTAAAAGTGAACATAATGAAATGAAAAGTATAAAAAAAGCACAAACCGGTAAGGCCTGTGCTTAGTTTGTGTATAGCGAGTGCAACAATATCACCGGTGATTTACCGCGTGATGTGTTTTCGGCGTATTACAGCTGTGGGCCTGCTTGCACCAGTGCTGCACCCTCAGGGGTATCGGTGTACTTGTCAAAGTTGGTGATAAAGCGTTGTGCCAGATCTTTGGCTTTATCTTCCCACTGTGCTAGTTCACTGTAGGTGTGGCGTGGGTCAAGAATACCGGCATCTGCTCCTGGCAGTGTCATTGGGATCTCAAGGTCGAAAATCGGCAGGGTAGCTGTCGGCATCTCTTCGATTGAACCATCGAGAATCGCATCAATAATTGCACGGGTATCTTTGATGGAGATCCGCTTGCCCGTACCGTTCCAGCCGGTATTGACCAGATAAGCCTGAGCGCCGGCCGCTTCCATACGCTTCACCAGCACCTCAGCGTACTGTGTCGGGTGCAGCGTCAGGAAAGCTGCGCCAAAACAGGCCGAGAATGTCGGGGTTGGCTCGGTGATCCCACGCTCTGTACCGGCCAGTTTAGCGGTAAAGCCAGACAGGAAGTGGTACTTGGTCTGCTCAGGGGTCAGCTTCGAAACCGGAGGCAACACACCAAACGCATCCGCAGTAAGGAAAATCACTTTATTGGCATGGCCAGCTTTTGATACCGGTTTAACAATATTTTGAATATGGTTAATAGGGTAAGAGACTCGCGTATTTTCGGTCTTTGAACCATCATCAAAATCAATAGAGCCATCAGCGCGAACGGTTACGTTTTCCAGCAGCGCATCACGCTTAATGGCATGGAAAATATCTGGTTCAGCCTCTTCTGAGAGCTTAATGGTTTTTGCGTAGCAGCCGCCTTCAAAGTTGAAGACACCGTCATTATCCCAACCGTGCTCATCATCACCAATTAAGCGACGCTTTGGATCGGTAGACAGGGTGGTTTTACCGGTACCAGACAGACCAAAAAAGACGGCGACATCCTCTTTTTCACCGACGTTGGCAGAGCAGTGCATAGAAGCAATACCCTGTAGCGGCAGCAGGTAGTTCATGACAGAGAACATCCCTTTTTTCATCTCGCCGCCATACCATGTGCCGCCGATCAGCTGAATGCGCTCAGTGAGGTTAAATGCCACAAAGTTTTCAGAGTTCAGGCCTTGCTCTTTCCAGTGAGGATTGGTGCATTTTGCGCCATTCATCACGATAAAATCTGGGGTAAAGTGTTGCAGCTCTTCCGCACTCGGGCGAATGAACATATTTTTCACAAAGTGTGCTTGCCATGCCACTTCGGTGATCACGCGGACTTTCAGGCGGGTATCTGGGTTTGCGCCACAGAATGCATCGACCACAAACAGGCGTTTGTGCGAAAGCTGCTTGGTAACCAGCGCTTTCAGATCGTGCCAGACTTCAGGGGAGATTGCTTTATTATCATTTTTGCCCTTACCCTGATCAGCCCACCAGATAGTATTACGGGTGGTATCATCGCGGACAATGTATTTATCTTTCGGAGAGCGGCCGGTAAAAATACCGGTATCAACAGCCACTGCACCCATATTGGTAACAATGCCACGCTCATAGCCGGAAAGGTTTTTGCAGGTTTCTTCTTGGAATAACAGTTCGTAGGATGGATTGTAGATGATCTCGTTAACGTCTTTGATTCCGTAACTGGCCAGATCCAAGACGATTGGGCTTTCTACCTCTAATACACTCATCTTTCAGCTCCTTTGTAATTGGACAATTCCTTGTTCCTAATAACCATACTAATGATGTGCCTAATCGATACAGCGAGCATCATCAAACTTTGGTTATTATTTTTAAGGGAAACACAAAGAAATGGCGGGAATGTTCCCGCCTTGTGATCAGTGTAGCTGATTTGATGAATTTGTGTGTGATCCGTTTCGAAGTGCCTGAATATCTATCGCATCGAATCGGTAATGGGCTTGGCAGTAGTCACAATGCATATCAATTTCACCGTTTTCCAACAGAATCTGCTCTATTTCTAACGGATCTACAGTCAAAATTGCTGCGCCAGAGCGCTCGCGTGAGCAGGTGCAGCTAAAACAGACCGCTTGGGCTGGATAGACAGTCACCTCTTCTTGATGATACAGGCGATACAGCACCTCTTCGGCCTCAAGCCCAAACATTTCATCAGCGGTCATGGTGGATGTCAGTTGGCTCAAATGCTCGAACTCATCACCATTAGCGTGCTCATCGGGCAGCACTTGCAGCAAGAAACCGCCGGCAACTGGCTGACCCTGATGCGCGCCGGTCAGCAAAAATAGGCGGGTTGGTAACTGTTCAGACTGGGCAAAATAGCCTTCAAGACACTCGGCCAGCGTTTCACCTTCCAGACCCACAATTCCCTGATAACGCTCACCCTGATTAGGGGTGATGGTGATCACTAAATGGCCTTGGCCTATCATCTGGCGCAGAGTCATCTCATCGCTGATATCACCCTGAACACGGGCGACACCACGCAGTTTTTGCAGGTGATCGCCATTAATGACCGCCAGACGTAACGGGCCATCGCCTTGCAGTTGTACGGTGATTGTGCCTTCAAACTTCAAGGTTGCGGTTAGCAAACTGGTGGCAACCAGCATCTCACCGAGCAACCGTTGTACCGGCAGTGGATAGTCGTGATTATTCAGCATCTGCTGATAAGTCTCAGCCAGACGCACCATCTCACCACGCACCGACACTTTATCAAACAGATAGCGATGCAGTTGGTCGTGTGTGTTTAAGCTCGGGGAGGTATGATCATGATTGTGCATAACGTTCTCTCGATTAGCGTTTTTGATGGCGAGCGGTTACTCGGCATCGTTATATTTAAAACGGAGCAGATCGCGGCGCTCTTTTTTATCTGGCCGCCGATCAGGGTGCGGCATCGATAATGCATTCATTTTACGTGCAAGGCTGACTTGCTCACGCTGCTGAATGCTCTCTGCGGTCTCTTGATACATCAATTGTGCTTCAATAGCACTGCGGCGTTGTTCTGCAATTAGCAAGATAATCACGGTACGCGCATCATTTCCCTGCCGTAATGTCAGGGTTGCACCCAGTTCAACCAGTTTACTCGGCTTACTGCGTTGACCGTTATAGTGAACTTTACCGCCTTCCACCATTTCACGTGCCAGAGCCCGCGTTTTATAAAAGCGTGCTGCCCAGAGCCATTTATCTAACCGTACTGCCGGTAGGCTATCTGCCCCCTGCGGTGACGTGCCTTTTTCAAGACGGCTTTTTCCGCGCATTGGCTACCCTGCTATGACTCACTGTATATGAGAAAAGTATCTCACTTCTCTGGTTGGAAGCCTACTGTTGTGAATAAGGGCACAAATTGCATATGGCGTAGTGGGAATATGTGGAAAATAGTGAAGGCAATAATGGGTATCTTGCTGAAAAACATTATTTTCAATTACTCTAAATTAGATGTCTAATCAAGTTGTTTTATTGTGATTTTAACTGAAACCTTCAAAAAAAAAGTTGTAACGTATTTCAGCGGGTAATGATTTATTACATACTATTGCAGTAATCTGTCACCCTGTTGTTTTATGCCATCATGTCATTTTAAAAAGTGGCCGATTCTCTTTTGCAGAGCGCTTGCTGTTTAGCCTGAGGGCTGTCTATAAAAGTAATAAAATAATACGATCAGTGATGTTAATTATTCGTTGCATAGTTATGATTGCCCAAGCATGTTCTCGGGTTAAAAATATAGGGAAATAACAGTGGTTTTGTTTGCCCGATTTTCGGCAGTGCTGCATCAATGCACTCAAACACAGTGGCAAGATCGTTGCGCCCGCGGGCTGCAACGCGCTTTGTGGCTGGCTTGTGCATGGAGCATCGGCCAATTGTTCTGGCTAATCTGGCCAGCTCCTGAGCCTCTACTCTTGCCCCCGATTGTGCGGGTACAGGCAACCGCACCCTTAGCCAACGCACTGACAGAAGCCGATCTTGGCATTGTTTTTCAGCAACAGTGGTTTGGTTCGTTATCCCCCGTAAAATCAGCGTCAGAGCCGGTCACAAAAGTGGTCGTGCCTACTAAGCTCAATTTTGTGTTGCGTGGCGTCGCGCCAAGCCAAGACTCTACCCGCAGTGTTGCGGTGATAGAGGCGCAGGGCAAACAGCAGAGCTATATGCTGGGGGAAAAAATTGCAGGTTCAAATGTCACTTTGCTGGCAGTTGAACCTTTACAAGTGCTGCTTGATAACGCCGGTCAGCATGAAGTTTTACGCTTACCCGGTGAGCCGGCCGCTCTCGAATCCTCGACCTCCCCAGTACGTGGCAATTCTACCAGCAACAAGCCACCAAATACGGCAACCCAAGAGCCGCCGATTGTTGATGCTGCGGCCGCTGACAGCGGGGTTGCCGAAGGAAGTGTTGTGAAAGCTGATCTGGCGGAAGTGCGCGCCTTAATTGCGCGTGATCCACAAAAGGTTCTGAACTACATCCGCTTAAGCCCAGTACGTAAAGAGAAAACATTGGTCGGCTACCGCGTTTCACCGGGGGCTAATCGTGCCCTGTTTGATTCGTTTGGCTTGAAAGATCAAGATATTGCGGTGGCGCTAAACGGGCTGGATTTAACCGACGATAAGCAAGCATTGCAAGTGATGCAACAGCTCGCCACGCTTCCCAGCATTACCCTAACTGTACAGCGTGCAGGAATGCGTTACGACATTCTGATCACGCCTTAAATTTTGATGGATATTTGCGTAATACAAGGGCAAACCATGATTAATAACATCGCACCCGAATCTTCAGCTCGGTTCAGGTTTGCCTGCAAGCGGGTAAAACCCACATTAAAAGCGTTAATGATCGCCTCTTTACTGATGGTACAAGGGGTAGCTTGGGCAAACGAGTTTTCGGCAAATTTCAAAGATACTGATCTCAATACTTTTATTGATACGGTCGGCCGTAACTTAAATAAAACCATTATTACCGACCCATCAATACAGGGGCGAATTAACGTTCGCAGTACTGAGCTATTAACCGAGCGCCAATATTACCAACTGTTTTTGAATGTGTTGCAGGCCAACGGGTATTCGGCGATCCCAATGGATAATGGCGTGCTTAAAGTGGTTAAGTCACGTGATGCAAAAACAGAGCCGCTGCCGGTTGTCAGTAACGGCACCGGGGGTTTTGAAGGTGATGAGATGGTCACCCGCGTAGTTCCGGTACGTAATGTCTCGGTACGGGAATTAGCCCCTTTATTACGCCAGCTGATTGATAGCGCAGGCTCGGGCAACGTGGTCAACTATGATCCATCGAATGTGATCATGCTGACTGGGCGTGCATCGGTGGTAAACCGTTTGGCTGATGTCATTCATCGGGTTGATTTAACCGGTAATAAAGCATCAGAGGTGGTTGCCCTGCGTAACGCCTCTGCTTCAGAGATGGTGCGAGTGGTTGATAGCCTCAATAAAGCCAATGATCAGAACCAGCCTGCAACCTTGAAATCGCAAGTGGTTGCCGATGAGCGAACCAATAGCATAGTAATCAGCGGTGATCCGGCTGTACGTGAGAGCCTCAAACGCTTGGTACGGCAGCTCGATTCTGAAATTGAAAATACCGGTAATAGCCGGGTGTTTTACCTCAAATACAGTAAAGCCGAAGATTTGGTGGAAGTGCTCAATCAGGTCAGCGGCACGCTGAAAGCCGGTAAAGATGCCCAACAGGGGCAGGCCGGTGGCGGTTCGCGTGGTAACGCACTGGTCTCTATCGCCGCCAATAAAAATACCAATGCGCTGGTGGTCACTGCCCCACAAGACATCATGCAGTCTTTGCAAAGTGTGATTGCCCAGCTTGATGTCCGCCGTGCACAGGTGCATGTCGAGGCGCTGATTGTTGAGATAGCCGAAGGTAATAACGTCAACTTTGGCGTGCAGTGGGGGTCAAAAAATGCCGGTTTAGTGCAGTTTGCCAACGGCAACCAGATCCCAATAGGATCGCTTGCTGGCGCACTGTATCAGGCCAAACCTGAACAAGGTTCAACCATTATCAATGATAACGGCTCAACCACCATTAACCCGGATAAACCCGGTGATATCTCCGCGTTAACCCAGTTGTTAAGCAGTTACAGCGGGGCGGCGGTGGGTATTGTGAAGGGTGATTGGGCCGCCTTAGTGCAGGCCGTTAAAACTGACTCAAACTCAAACGTGCTCTCAACCCCAAGTATCACCACGCTCGATAACCAAGAAGCCTCATTTATGGTCGGGCAGGATGTTCCGGTGCTGACCGGTTCAACTACCGGTTCTGATAATAAAAACCCGTTTAATACCGTTGAGCGGAAAAAAGTCGGCACCATGCTGAAAGTCACCCCGCAGATCAACGAAGGGAATGCGGTTCAGCTAACCATTGAACAAGAAGTTTCAAAAGTGGAAGGCCAAACCAACCTTGATGTGGTATTTGCCGAGCGTAAGCTGAAAACCACCGTACTGGCTGATGATGGCGATCTTATTGTACTGGGTGGTTTGATTGATGATCAAAGCGGTGAAAGTGTCGCAAAAGTGCCATTGTTGGGCGATATTCCGATTTTAGGCCACCTGTTTAAGTCAACGTCGAACAAGAAAGAGAAACGCAATCTGATGATCTTTATCCGCCCAACTATCCTGCGTGATGGCATGGCGGCCGATGGTGTTTCCCAGCGTAAATATAACTATATTCGGGCCGAGCAACTCTATCGTGATGATAAAGGCATGAGCTTGATGCCGCAGACACCGCTGCCAATTTTACCTGAATACGGTAAAGATGCAGACCTGCCAGCAGAGGTGCGTGCATTCCTGAATGCGCGGGGGATCAAGGCATGAGTGAGCAGGCCGCTGAGTTGCCATCACGCCGCTTGCCGTTCAGCTTTGCCCGCCGTTTTGGGGTGATTCTGGATACGGAATCTGGGCCTCAAGGTGCAGATTCGGCTACGGCTACTCCTGCATCAGAGGGCCAAATACTGCCTGATGCCACTCAGCGTGTGTGCGTCTACCATGCGCAACCGCTGGGCCTTGAAGTGCTGCTTGAGTTGCGGCGAGTGATTGGCAGTGCGTTTCGTTTACAAGTGCTTGATCCTGGCGAGTTTGAACAGCGGCTGACCCAATCTTATCAGCGTGACTCGAGCGAGGCGCGCCAGCTAATGGAAGACATTAGCGCCGAGGGTGACTTTTACACGCTGGCAGAAGAGCTGCCGCAGACTGAAGATCTGCTCGAAAGCGAGGATGACGCGCCGATCATCAAGCTGATCAACGCCATGCTTGGTGAGGCCATCAAAGAGGGCGCATCCGATATTCATATCGAAACGTTCGAGAAAGTGCTAGTGATCCGCTTTCGAATTGATGGCGTACTGCGTGAAGTGCTGCGGCCGAGTCGGAAACTGGCCACCTTGCTGGTTTCGCGGATCAAAGTGATGGCGCGGCTGGATATTGCTGAAAAGCGTATTCCGCAGGATGGCCGTATTGCACTGCTACTTGGCGGGCGGGCGGTGGATGTTCGGGTTTCAACGATGCCATCAAACCACGGCGAGCGGGTAGTACTGCGTTTGCTGGATAAAAATCAGGCACGTCTGACGCTTAGTCATTTAGGCATGCAGCCGCAAATGAGCGTGATTTTCCGCTCACTGATCTTCAAACCACACGGTATTTTACTGGTGACCGGCCCGACCGGTTCGGGGAAAAGCACCACCTTGTACGCCGGTTTACAGGAGCTCAACAGCCAAGAGCGCAATATCCTGACAGTTGAAGACCCGATTGAGTACACCCTTGAGGGGATCGGGCAAACACAAGTTAACAGCAAAGTGGATATGACCTTTGCCCGTGGGTTACGCGCCATTTTGCGTCAAGACCCTGATGTGGTGATGATCGGTGAGATTCGCGATCTGGAAACTGCACAAATTGCCGTACAAGCTTCGTTAACTGGCCATCTGGTGCTTTCTACTCTGCACACGAATACCGCAGTTGGTGCGGTGACCCGTTTGCGCGATATGGGGATTGAGCCGTTTTTGATCTCCTCAAGCTTGTTAGGTGTATTGGCCCAACGGTTGGTGCGCACTTTGTGTATTGATTGCCGCCGTCCGGCAGAGGCAACCGATGAAGAGCGTAAAGCGCTCGGTGTCAGCCACGCCAATCCGGTTACGCTTTATCATGCTGAAGGTTGTCCGAAGTGTAATCAGAAAGGGTATCGCGGGCGTACGGGCATCCATGAGTTACTGGTCGTTGATGAGTCAGTGCGCGAGATGATTCACTCCGATGCCGGAGAGCAGCAGATAGAGCGTTATGCACGTCTGCACAGCCCAAGTATTCGTGATAACGGCATGAGTAAAGTTTTGGCCGGTATTACAACGCTCGAAGAAGTCTTGCGCGTCACGCGGGAGGGATAATGGCGGCCTACCAATACCGCGCCCTGAGCGCCAGCGGCAAAACTGAAAAAGGGGTCATTGAAGCTGACTCTGCACGGCAAGCTCGTCAACTGTTGCGCGATAAAGGCCTGTTACCGACTGAGCTGACCGAAAGTACATCGCGTCAGTCCGTTGATTCTGATGGCGTAAAAACAGCGACCCCGCGCTGGCAGCGTGGCGCAAGTGCCGCAGATCTTGCACTGATCACCCGTCAGTTGGCTACACTGGTTCAGGCCTCGATGCCGCTTGAAGAGTGTTTACGTGCCGTCGGTGAGCAGTGCGAAAAACCGCACCTGAAAACGCTGATGTTTGCGGTACGCTCACGGGTACTCGAAGGCTATACACTGGCAGACAGCCTGCGTGCGCACCCTAAAGTGTTTGATGAACTGTTTTGCGCCATGGTAGCCGCCGGTGAAAAATCAGGTCATCTGGATGCGGTCTTGAACCGGCTGGCCGATTACACCGAACAGCGCCAGCATATGAAAGGCAAAATGCTGCAAGCGATGCTCTATCCACTGGTACTGACCGTGGTTGCAATCGGGGTTATCGGTATTTTGCTGGCCTCGGTCGTGCCAAAAGTGGTTTCTCAGTTTGAGCATTTAGGGCAGGCACTGCCAACCTCGACCCAGATACTGATTATCCTCAGTGATGGCGTTCGTGCATACGGGCTGTTTATCGTGATAGCCCTCGTGGTGGTTTCGGTGTTGTGGCAGCGATTGTTGCAGCGTCCGGCAGTACGCCTGCGGTGGGATAAACGTATTTTACGTGTGCCACTGGTCGGTAAAGTTAGCCGTGGGCTCAATACCGCCCGTTTTGCCCGTACGCTCAGTATTTTGTCATCCAGCAGTGTGCCCTTGCTTGAAGGCATGCAAATTGCCGCCAGTGTCGCCTCTAACCGCTATGTTGAACAGCAGGTCATGGCCGCATCAGAGCGCGTGCGTGAAGGTACTAGCCTGCGTGCCGCGCTCGATGAAAGCAAACTGTTCCCGCCGATGATGCTGCATATGATCGCCTCAGGTGAGCGCAGTGGTGAACTTGAACAGATGCTGACACGGGCTGCCGATAACCAAGACAGGGAGTTTGAATCATTAGTCAGCTTGGCATTGGGTGTGTTTGAACCGGTGCTGATTGTCAGTATGGCTGGCATTGTTCTGTTTATTGTGATCTCTATTTTGCAGCCGATGCTGCAGCTTAACAATATGGTCGGTATGTAAACCGCAGGCCGGTGATCGGCGTACTATTTTCAGGAGTTAAACCATGTCAGAAATTAAAATTATGCCCCAAAACCGTTTCTCTCGCCGTCAGCAGACATCCCCCAAGCAGGGTTTTACCTTGCTTGAAGTGATGGTGGTGATTGTTATTTTGGGTATTTTGGCCAGTTTGGTTGTGCCTAATTTGCTCGGCAACAAAGAGAAAGCCGATCAGCAAAAAGTGGTCAGCGATATTGTTGCGCTTGAGAACAGTCTGGATATGTACAAGCTTGATAACAGTGTTTACCCGACGACCGAACAGGGTTTACAGGCACTGGTCAGCAAGCCATCGGGAACACCTGAGCCGCGTAATTACCGTGAGGGTGGCTATATCAAACGTCTGCCACAAGATCCGTGGGGCAATGAGTATCAGTATCTTAGCCCAGGCGAAAAAGGCAGCACCGATATCTACTCATTAGGCTCTGATGGACAAGAGGGCGGTGAAGGCAGTGCGGCGGATATTGGTAACTGGAACATTAACGAGTACCAAAAATAGTGATCCGCCGTGGCTTTACTCTGCTTGAAATGATGCTGGTGATCTTTTTGATTGG
>NZ_JBOFRH010000532.1:0-1238 GCF_051650925.1 Plesiomonas sp. | reverse complement strand
CATCCCCGATCTGCTGGGCGAAGCGCGCGACCAGATCGCGTGGCAAAAGTGGGCTATCACAGGGCACACAGACCACATACTCTGTCGTACAGTGTTGTAAGGCGGTCAGCATACCGGCCAAGGGGCCAGGAAAATCAGGAGTGCTATCGGGATAAACAGGAAAACCACTTTCTGCATAACTATGCAAATTGCGATTGGCGATAATGTGTAGACTGCTGACCTGCGGTTGCAGGCGTTGCACGGCATACCAGTATAAAGGATGACCGGCGACCTGACGTAATCCCTTATCGTCGCCGCCCATGCGTGTAGCCCGGCCTCCGGCCAGAATGGTACCGCTAATCACTGTGTTCA
This sequence comes from Plesiomonas sp., assembly GCF_051650925.1. Classification (NCBI taxonomy): domain Bacteria; kingdom Pseudomonadati; phylum Pseudomonadota; class Gammaproteobacteria; order Enterobacterales; family Enterobacteriaceae; genus Plesiomonas; species Plesiomonas sp. Next base: position 887 of record NZ_JBOFRH010000532.1, on the reverse strand, counting down.
CTGCCACCTTCTTTGCTCGCTGAATTCCGGCTTCATTTTAGCGCTGCTTTCCAGAATTGAAATATTCAGATACATAATAATTGCATTATCTTTAGCTGCATATAGCGGCAGTTTCACTGCAGAAAGTTGCATTTTGGCCCCAGATCTTGTGCTGTGACGGTAAACCCTGCTATTTTTCAGGGATAATAATGCACATACGGCACCCCAGGGTGCGGGAAAACAGAAGGTAAACCTGCAATGAAATGCCATCGCGTAAATGAATTAATTGAACTGCTGCATCCGGCTTGGCAAAAAGAGCCCGATCTGAACCTGATTGCCTTTTTACAAAAACTGGCGCAGGAAGCGGGTTTTACCGGTGATTTCAACGATCTGACCGATGATGTGTTGATTTATCACCTGAAGATGCGTGAGGCCGATAAAGCTGCGCCAATCCCAGGTCTGGCCAAAGATTACGAAGATGACTTTAAAACCGCGCTGCTGCGTGCACGTGGGATCATCAAAGACTGATCGCAGGCGAGCGCCCCGCTTAGCCGTGGGTTAGCGTAACGCAAATCAATGCAAAACGTCACGTATAGCGCGTGGCGTTTTTTTATGGCCAAAATATGGTTTGCTGGTGATGATTGCGTCTCGGTAGCCCTTTTCGCCTTGATGTAAGTAAAGTGATAATAAAAAGTTGCGTTATGTGGGGCGCGGCTGCGTTATACTGGGCGCGAATTTGTGGAGTATTAGCGCAGGTATCGATTCAGGTGGAACCCAGCCGAACGAGGGAAGCATCTGCGCCTAGCCAGCCGGTGGCGGAGCAAGCGAGGGAGAGCGGGAATGCAGCCAGATCCGCAGCAAAAATCGACCATTCCGGTCAAGAATATCAACACGGATATTAACACCTC
>NZ_JBOFRH010000531.1:0-1042 GCF_051650925.1 Plesiomonas sp. | reverse complement strand
GTTCGGCCAGATACTCGTTCTTGAGATGTAGATAGTTATCGGCTGATTGTTGTAACGAGGCGCGTTCTTCTGCAGTCAGCAAACGCGCCTGACGTACCGGATTACCCAGATACAGATAACCACTTTCCAGATGCTTGTGTGGCGGAACCAAACCACCGGCGCCAATGATCACTTCATCTTCAATCACTGCACCATCAAGAATAATTGCGCCCATGCCAATCAGAACCCGATTACCAACTGTGCAACCGTGCAGCACCGCTTTATGGCCGATGGTCACGTCATCGCCCAGATACAGCGGTAGACCGGCTGGGTTATCGCTGGTCTTACGGGTTACGTGCAGAACACTACCGTCTTGGATGTTGGTCCGATTACCGACAGTGATATAGTTCACATCACCGCGGATCACCACGCTAGGCCAGATGCTGACATCATCACCGAGCGTAACATGGCCGATAATTACGCAACTTTCATCCAGCATGACCCGTTGGCCAATTTCCGGTGTTTTGCCTTTATAAGGACGCAATACCGTCATAAATTAAAACCTTTCTTATTCATGTGATTAATCTACGGTTAGTCTACGGTGTTCAGCGGTCGGTACAATCAGCACAGAATAAAAAAGGTGGAAACTACAGATTCCATCACGATCGTCCGGCAGTACGCAGGATCTTACGTAAGGGCGAAGATCCTCGCAAAGAATAAAAAGTAATCACTCGATCGCATTGTGCGAATTTTTGCTTGCCAGAATGAAATCACGCCCTATAATGCGACCTCACTGACACGGCAGCTGTGATACAAATCACTGATTGGCCTGCAGTAATGAATATCGGCTCTTGAGAAAATGCAAAACATTTTCTTGACGGCAAAGCAGGATTGTGGAATAATTCGCGTCCTGTCGCTACTTTAGTAGCGAAACGCTCTTTAAAAAATTAATCAGACAATCTGTGTGGGCACTCGTTTGAGAATGCTGATATCCAAAAGATATTAAGTTAAACGAGTGACTGAACAATTTATTTGCCAGTTTATTCGAGCGACAAACTTTAAA
>NZ_JBOFRH010000530.1:0-2363 GCF_051650925.1 Plesiomonas sp. | reverse complement strand
CAACCCGTGGTTGGCAAAAAAACGTGCGAAAAACAAAAAAGGGAATGCCAGCATTTGCTGCACGCTGGCTGACCAGATAGCAGCACCCATCGGCAAAATATAGTGTTGCTGGAAAAAAGAGCTAAAACTGTGGCGATGTAAAAATGTGCCGAGTGTGGATGTATCGTTCGCTTCTATTTGGTGCAACTCGGCGCTCGCCAAGCGGTTAAAACGCAATATCTCAGCGATAAAGCGATAAAACGTTGGGCTTAATAGATGGCGGCGACGGGCGAATAGGGTGTTTAGATTGTGCCCGTTGTATTCAAAATCATTGTGACCGCAGACTGAGAAACTCATTTCGGTTTTTTGTGCTTTGACGCCGATGCGGGTAAGTAGCTGATTAAACAGTGGATAGGTGCGATCGTTAAATACGATAAAGCCGCTGTCGATACAATATTGGCGGCCATCTAGTTCGATATCGTGGGTGTGGGTATGGCCGCCCAAACGTGATTGTGCTTCAAACACGGTGATATCGTAATGCGGATCGAGCAAGTGGGCGGCTGTTAGCCCTGAAATTCCTGAGCCGATAATGGCGATCCGTTCCATGGATTATGTCCTTTTCAAGAGTCGGGCCAGCCAGCGTTCGGGTAAAAGCCGTAGCAGTTTTAGGCTGAAAATAAACAGTGCTGGAAAACTGATGATGGGCCGACTTTTTTCAATTCCCTGAATGATGTGTGCAGACGCGCTTTCTACGCTGATTATTCCTAACATCGGGAAGGTATTTTTATCGGTTAACGGGGTTTTGATAAAACCTGGTTTGACTAATAGCACATCAATACCGTGCGGGCGCAGATCTAGACGCAGTGATTTGGCCAGATAATCTACAGCAGCTTTGGATGCGCCATAGGCTTCGGCACGTGGTAGCGGTAATAGGGTGACGGACGAGCTGATAAAAACCACTTTAGCGTGTGAAGCAAGGCGGGGCAGGAGATAGTGCAAACTGTAGCCGAGGCTTTGCACATTGGTATTTATCACGCGCTGAAACAGGGCTGCATCAAAGTGCAGCGGATCGTCGATATATTCACAGGTGCCAGCATTGAGGATCAGCAGATCCCACTGTTGTAACTCAGGCAGTTGTTGGTAGGTGTGCTCTTCGGTGAGATCACCGCAAAAGACGTCGATGCCTGCTGCTGTTAATTGAGCAATTTTCTCTGGATTACGCCCAATACCACTGACCTGCCAGTGGCGCGCCTGATAATCGTAAGCCAGTTGCTCACCAAGGCCGGAGGTGATTCCGGTGATTAAAACTCGCTGTGGGGAAGCGGTGCCAATATTCTTAGATTGCATCATGGTCAGCCTCATCATTAGGTTGCGAGAACGCCTAAGAGTAGTCAGCCGCTGATAGACAGGTTTTGCCTGCCCACCCATGCTTTTGGCCTACCGCTATATAGTTATGACAATCTGTTAATAGAGAGTAAAGGAAAATAGCGGCAAACAAACAAGGTGAGCGTTAAAAGAATAAAGAAACTTTTTTATAACGCTGGTGGTTATAAAAATGTGGCTCGCAAAACGGCTAAGTGCAAGTGGGAAGAGAAATCATATCAGCGATAAAATAACAGTAGATGATTCTGTGTTTTTACTCTCATGGAGCAAGGAAGCTACCGATGTTTGATCCTAAAGATATCTATAACCCTCGTGAGTTCCGCGAAGGTGAACGAGCAGATTTGGGTTATTCTGCTGGAGAAAGACCTTCGTACCATGAATCGAAAAGAAATGATTGTCATGATGGTTGTGCGCATAAAGAACGCACATCGAGTCATTGGTTGTCACCTGCATGGTTTTTCTTTTTAGGGTTTATGACCGCTTTGTTCATTGCGTATCGCTGGCCACTGTTGTTCGTTCATGTGTTAACTGAGTTTTGTCATTTTTTTATGCGCATTGGCGGGGTTATTTCCGCACTATTTTCTTCTTCGCTATGAAATAAAGCGGTATTTAGGAATACCGCTGAGTTCAATAGATGGTTGTTGTTTTACCGCGCGGACTCCACATGCCTCTCCACATACTGCGCCAATCGTAAATCCACCAGCTCTTGCACTAACTGATGAAAGCGTTCGATATGCTGCGACTCAACAGAGAAGGTCGGCACAAAGCGATCGTCTTGAACAGTAAACCACTGCTCACCGGATGAATTGGCATGTGTAAACGCTTTAATCGGGTTGCTTTTCCAATAAGTAAGCCATGCACTGTCTTTTACCTCTACTGAGCGCATTTTTTCCGGTAACTCAGTGGCTTTCAGATCGGGGTGACGAGATAACACACGGTGACTTCGAATAGCTAATGCACTCAGTGTTGGTGGGGTGTTGAAGCCATTGAGCTCTAGCAAC
>NZ_JBOFRH010000529.1:0-1429 GCF_051650925.1 Plesiomonas sp. | reverse complement strand
TAACGTGGTAACCGCTACGCTCAGGGATCACGATGTCATGGCTAAATTGCTTCGGCGGCTGCTGCATATCACCGCTATGAACCGCAAACGGTGTTAATTCAAATGCATCGCGGGTCAATGGCGCATTCTGATCCCAGTTCGGTTTGGTGATGTAATAACGCCACTCGCGCGTCACGTGGTTGGCGGTAAAATTCCAGCGAATGGTCTGCTTACCGCTTTTAATCGGCGTTTTACTCCAGCGGGTGCTGGTTTGCGCATCCAGTTCGCTAAATTGCACCAAGCCCGCGCTCGCCAGTTTGCCATCTGCAGGGCCTGCTAACGGGAAACCATCTGGCCCTTCAATACTTTGTGGCTCCCACTGCACTGCGCCACAGTCACTGTTTAAGCCGGTTTTACAGGCATAGCCACGTGATTGCGGCGCTTCCACATAACCGTGGGCCCAAGCCGTCGAGCTAAACGCGGCAATTGTTAGCAATGCAATTTTAGTCAGTTTCATCATAGTTCCAGTTTAGAGATAAAAAACAGCGCAGAAGCGATGCTGCGCCAAAAAAGACCACCTCGGCGTGATACCGCTGCGGTCAAAAACGTTGATGCAATCCCTAAGAGGGCTTTATTAAATTTTTTATTTATATCCGCGATTATTTATATCCGCACCATGATACGGATATCAGTATTGATGCATATTAGTAATAAATTAGCGCTGTTACTCATCCTCCACCATGCAATACGCAAAGCAGATAAACTTAATTTTATATTGAGATTTAAATCAATCGTCTGCGCTTGATATACATCAGACAATTGAGTGCACTAACTGGTCGCTTTAATAATCAATTTAATTATTTTATTAAGTAAACAGAAAAATTCGACAATAAACCGTCAAACCAAAACGCAAATAACGACAATATATTGACCAACCGAACTCAGAAAACAGTCAGAAAATAGAGCATGCATTTAGCATGCAAATAGACTTCTCATTTTATTGGCATTTGAGCACAGGGGTAAATGGGCTGTCAATAAAGCTTAGATGACGTTTTCATTAATTCGTAATATTCACCAATCAAAATAGATTAAACACTCTAAATATACCGTATTCAGATTAGCCAGCCCGAAATTAATCGCACAAATCACGGTTTATTTCTCACCAAATTTGATTTTGCATACCTCTAATTAGGTACTATTGAGTTAAATGTTTGAGTGTCGATTGAAATTATGCCAACTCCAAATTCAATACGCGCACCTGCCCCGGCATCATTTCGGCACTGACATCCAAGAAACGCACTTGAATGCCAAACTCATCATGTAGCGTATTAAGCCATGCCAGCAAACTGTTAAAACTGAGCGGGTTGATGCTCAGTTGAATGCTATCGTCTTTATTCACTATTCGCGTTACCACTATCTGGTGCTGCTGCGCACTTTCACTGATCACCTG
>NZ_JBOFRH010000528.1:0-2699 GCF_051650925.1 Plesiomonas sp. | reverse complement strand
GTCGGTCTGATTGAACAGCTACGCATTGCTGCACTCGACACCAGCCCAACCCCGTGGCTGCTTGAACCGCAATACCGGCCTCTTCATGGGCTTCGCGCCGAACCACCTGTTCAGGGTGTTCTGAGGGTTCGATAATGCCGGCGATCAGCTCAAGCAGCCACGGGGTTGGGCTGGTGTCGAGCGCAGCAATGCGTAGCTGTTCAATCAGAACGACTTCATCACGTTTAGGATCATACGCGAGCAACACCGCTGCATGGCCACGTTCGAAGATTTCGCGGTTGATGACAGGGCTCATCTGGCCGTTAAACAGGCGGTGACGAAAACGGTAGCGTACCAGAGAGAAGAAGCCCTGATAAAGGGTGTCACGTGTGAGCATCTCGACATCGGCAGGTGTCATGCAAGCACTTGAATAATCAGGATTGTTTGAATCAGTCATGCGAGGTTTTATCCTAAAAATAGAGTGGCTTTTTCACTAGGTTAAAGTAACGTGCTGAAATTAAAGGAATACTTTAATTCTTTTTTCTTTTGTTTTGGTATATTTTTAATCAATATGGCACAGAATCCCTATTTCTCTGCAAAGACTTTGGTACACTAGCGCACAATTTTGCGGTGATTGATTGCATCACAACTTAGATAAAATTATCGAACAAGGAATAGCCATGAAAAAGATTCTGCCCATTTTGATCGGGTTGAGCCTCGGTAGTATTGGTATGACAGCACAGGCTGATTCATTACTGGATATCTATCAGCAAGCAAAAGTGAATGATCCTGTACTGCGTAAAGCTTCTGCCGATCGTGATGGGGTTGTTGAGCAGATCAATCAGGCACGTTCTACCTTGTTGCCGCAACTCAATGCAAACGCCGGTGCCAACTATAACCGTGATACCAGCCGTTCAAGTGAAAGTAACGGCACATTGGCGCAGATTACCTTGACTCAGTCTCTGTATGATCGGGCAAATTGGGTGAAACTGACACAGGCTGAGAAAAAAGGCAGTCAGGCCGACGTCAACTACTCTGCCGCCCAGCAAAACCTGATTTTACGGGTTGCTAATGCCTACTTTGGCGTGCTGCGCGCACAAGATGATCTGACCGTAATTCTGGCTGAGAAAAAGGCCGTTTACCGCCAGTTAGAGCAGACCAAACAGCGTTTTGATGTAGGTTTGGTTGCGATTACTGATGTGCAAGATGCACAAGCACAATACGATCAGGTGATTGCTAGCCAGATTACCGCACAAAACTCGCTGGATAACAGCCTAGAGAACCTGCGTGAAATCACCGGTAATCTGCCAAACCAGATCAATATTCTGGATACCAAGCAGTTCAGCACCCAAAAGCCGCTGAAAATTGATCAGCTAATGAAAGAAGCCGATGCGAAAAACTTAAGCCTGATGGCGGCACGTTTGGGCCAAGAGCTGTCACGTGAAAGTATTCGTTTAGCAGAGTCTGGTCATTTGCCGACCTTGGGTTTACAGGGTTCACTGGGCCTGACTGATACCACAGTCACGCAGGGTGCATCTCCATCTACCCACGGTGATAACTCTTCAGTTGGTATTAACCTTGCTATTCCACTGTATTCAGGTGGCCGCACTAGCTCACAAGTGAAAGAGGCTGAGTTTGGTTTTATCAGCTCAAGTGAAGATTTAGAGCGTGTTTACCGTGAAATTCAGAAAAACGTTCGCGCGGCACACAATAATATTGTGGCCTCTATCAGCTCAATTGGTGCGAACGAGCAAGCGGTTGTCTCTGCCAAAAGTGCGCTGGATGCAACCGAAGCCGGTTATGAAGTGGGTACCCGTACCATTGTTGATGTGCTAAATAGCACCCGCAGCTTGTATAACGTTAACCGTCAACTGGCGAATGCGCGTTATGACTACCTGATCAACACCCTGAATTTGCAAGGGGCGATTGGTCTTCTGAGCGAGCAAAATATTCAAACGCTAAATAGCGCGCTAAATACGCCATCACCGATTATTCCTGAAGAGTCAGTGCAATAATCTGGGCCATCTGTGGCGTGGAATGACCGTGTAACGGTGTGAGTATAACCGTTGCCGTGTGAATCTATACAACCAGTCACAAGTTTCTTGTGGCTGGTTTTTTTTCGCCCTGTTTTATGCTGTTTTTTTGCCTAAAAAGGGAAAGGAAGCGGAAAGAGAATAGCAGTAACGTTTTTGCAAATTAAGATTTTGTGGCAGTTAGCAGGTTACTGAGAAATAACCAACAAGTTCGTAACATTTATTTTAAGTTAAGTCTGAATTCTGCTAGTCTGAAAGCCACTTCCATCTGTTCATGGGGCTGACGGATAACGGTTAGCCCATCACGATAAGCAAGACCGGCAACAACACAAGGACAGGGGTGACAACCCCGGTAATCAGGATAATAAAAAGAGGAACTCGTCGTGCTAGAAGCGTATCGTCAACACGTAGCTGAGCGTGCCGCCGAAGGAGTGGTTGCTAAACCACTGAATGCTACACAGGCAGCGGCATTAACTGAATTACTCAAATCCCCTCCTGCGGGCGAGGATGCGTTTTTACTCGATCTGCTGGCCAACCGAATTCCTCCAGGTGTTGATGAAGCGGCGTATGTGAAAGCCGGTTTTCTGGCCGCGGTTGCCAAGCAAGACGTGCACTCACCGATAGTTTCTCCGGCATATGCTACCGAATTGCTCGGCACAATGCAGGGCGGTTACAATATCCAGCCGT
>NZ_JBOFRH010000527.1:0-1015 GCF_051650925.1 Plesiomonas sp. | reverse complement strand
TCCGATGCAAAGCAGAGTCTGAGTATATGCCACTGCTTTTTCTTTGATGTCCCCTGAGTTTAGAGGATAACCCGGTAACGTAATCTTTGGTTCCCAGTTACCGGGCGTTTTTCTTCCTACTGTTCATCCGTTAACTTTTTCCTCGCTTTTCATCCCTATCAGTTTGATTCTGTTTGTATTGCTTTTGGTTGCACTATTTTAGGTACACGTAATGTTTAGGTACACGTAATGTTTAGGTACACGTAATGCCAGTCGAGTCGCTGTACCGGATATGCACGGCCATCGCGTTAGCCAATCTCGCCCTCTTCGGCATAAATCACATCCGTTAAGACACCCGCACAATTGCCGGCTTGATGCCAGTTAGGCAGCGTGATCCGAATTTGCATCGCGGTAGTGAACTTAATCAGCTCATTATCGGTCAGATGCAAGACCAGATCGGCTAAACCGGGGTTATGGCCTACCAGCACCAACTGTTGCACCGAGTCAGGCGTGGCCGTGATCAGCTTTAACAGTTGCGGCAATGTGGCTTCATACAACTCAGGCGCGAGCCGTAATCTGGCTTGCAAGGCCGGTTTGCCTTCTAACATCAAAGACGCAGTTTGCATCGTCCGAACACTGGGGGAGCAAAGTAATAACGCATCCTCATGAATAAAGGCTTGGCGCTGCGCCATCAATGTGGCTTGGCGTAATCCACGTTTAGCCAGTGGCCGTTGATAATCAGATGCCATATGATGCCGCCATGAAGATTTGGCATGGCGGACGAGTACTAGTTCACACGTCATAGCGCCTCATTTATTTAAATTAATGCTATCGTAATCACGAATTATGGTATTTCATGCCACACAAAAGTGACAAAGTGGTTTAATCAATCAGGCAGCATCATGAGCACAGAAAGAGAAGAAAACGATATGCTCTGCAGTAGAATTCTGATCCTTATACCACTAGCCTCGGATTGATTATAACATAACCAAACAACAGCCATATTGATGAAAAACTAACCTTTTGTATTTATATC
>NZ_JBOFRH010000526.1:0-1608 GCF_051650925.1 Plesiomonas sp. | reverse complement strand
GATAACAACAGGGAAAATGACATGAAACGCCCGATATTGGCGTAATCAGACAAAAATCCGTTTGAGAATTTACCGATCGCATAAGTCAGCAAGAAACCGGAACCAATTACACCGAGCTCATCAACGGTAACAATACCCGCATCCAGCATCGGTTTTTTCACCACGTTTAAGCTCATGCGTGTTACATAGAACATGGCATAGCCAAACACCAAGCCGAGAAAAACTTGCCATTGATATTTACGGTAGATCTTTTTGATTTGCTCGGATGATGCTTCGATCACCGGCTTATCAGCTCTGGTCTTAAAAAAATCAAACATTTCATTCATCCCATTGTAATGAAAGTAACTAATGGGCTTCATAACGTATTAATCATGATCATCTCGCCACTCCAGGATTGGCATAGCTGGCGAACTAACGAGATAGCGGTGTTCCAGAGAGCGGGTTATGAAGCTGGGAGCAAAGTAAAATGAATGAGAAAACGAGACAAAAGCAGCAATTTGAGTCGTGATTGACTCAAATACCATGTGTGGTGTGTCAGTTTTGGGAATAGCGATGCTGTGTTGTGTCAAATTTGCGTCGTATAATACAAACCAGCGTACCAATTTATCTCAACTTGTTTTTATCTTTACGTGTTTAATTTTTTATTCACTTACAAAACTTTGAAGTCATCCACAGAATGTACAGAGCAATAATTATAATTCGTCTGTTTGTTGGCATGCTATTTACGGCCATTTATCCAACGTCAGCCAACGCCAAAGAGCAATCACTGGCGATAATTACATCATTCTCAGAGGAAATTTCATCCGAACTGCTGGATGATTATCGACAGTATCGCCCTAGCGCAAATATCGATATTATTTATCGCAAAACGGAATCCGTTCTTCGTTTGTTAAATGATGGTCGGGTACAACCGGATGTTGTGCTCTCTTCATCACCCTTTTTGTTTAATGCATTACAAAAAAATAACGGAATGCTAGACAGCTCTCTATCTTTCATTCCGTTCGCCTATTCAGAAACCGTGTTTATCTATAATCAAGAATATCTCAAAAAGCTCAATATCACGCCGCCAGACACATGGCAGGCGCTAGCAAAACCGGAATTTCATAGCCATATCACCATGAGCTCGCCCTCACGCTCCGGCACAACGCACATTATGGTCGAAAGTATCTTACAACAATACGGCTGGGATGCGGGGTGGCAATTATTGTTAGAAATCGGCGGTAATTTACGCGGCGTGTCAGCGCGCAGTTTTGGCGTATCTGAAAGTGTATCCCGTGGCGTTGTCGGTGTTGGCCCCGTCATCGATAGCTACGCACTCAAGCAACAAGATAAACTCAAATACATCACTTATCGTCCGATCCGCAAAGGGCCGATCATTCCGGTTTATTATGGCGTCATCCACAATAGTGCGAATAAAGCAGCGACACACGATTTCTTAGCCTATTTGCAACAGCTTTCCACCGATGAAAGCCATGCGATGCGGGCGTTTAAAAAACACGCTATACAAACCAGTGAGCAATCACCCGAAAAACCCTACTCTGTCGATCAGACGTTGATGCTTAAGCGGAGCAATTTGGTCAAATTGCTGTTCGATAAAACGATCGTGGC
>NZ_JBOFRH010000525.1:0-2728 GCF_051650925.1 Plesiomonas sp. | reverse complement strand
AAGCGGATCTCTGCCGGAACACCTTTATCGGCAGATACCCAGTGGATAACGCCTTTTACTTTACGGCCGTCAGCCGGATCTTTACCTAATGTCTGGGCATCGTAAGTACAGAAGATGGTGGTGATGTTATCAGCATCATCTTTCTCTACACGCTCTGCTTTGATCACGTAGGCATTACGCAGACGGACTTCTTTACCCAATACTAAGCGCTTGAACTGTTTATTGGCCGCTTCGCGGAAATCCGCGCGATCAATAAATACTTCGCGGGTAAACGGTAATTCGCGGGTACCCATTTCAGGCTTGTTCGGGTGTGCCGGTGCAGTCAGGTTTTCCAGATGACCTTCAGGCAGATTTTCAATAACCACACGTACGGGATCGATCACGGCCATGGCTCGTGGCGCATTTTCGTTCAGATCTTCGCGGATACAGGCTTCAAGTGCCGACATCTCTACCATGTTGTCTTGTTTAGTCACACCGATACGGCGGCAAAACTCACGGACAGACTCAGAGGTATAACCCCGACGGCGCAAACCAGAAACGGTTGGCATACGTGGGTCATCCCAGCCATTAACGATATTTTCAGTAACCAGCTGATTGAGTTTACGCTTTGACATAATAGCGTACTCAAGGTTCAGGCGTGAAAACTCGTACTGACGCGGGTGGCACGGAATGGTGATGTTATCGAGTACCCAGTCGTACAGACGGCGGTTATCCTGAAACTCCAACGTACAGATAGAGTGGGTAATGCCTTCAAGCGCATCGGAAATGCAGTGGGTGAAGTCGTACATCGGGTAGATGCACCACTTGCTGCCGGTTTGATGATGGTCGGCAAACTTAATGCGATAAATGACCGGATCACGCATAACGATAAACGGTGATGCCATATCAATTTTTGCGCGTAAGCAGGCTGAACCTTCGGCAAATTCACCGTTTTTCATTTTGGCGAATAGCGCAAGGTTCTCTTCTACACTGCGATCACGGTACGGGCTGTTCTTGCCAGCTTCAGTCAAAGAGCCACGGTATTCGCGGATTTGATCTGCAGTTAGCTCATCAACATACGCCAACCCTTTTTCTATTAGCTCAATTGCATAGCCGTGCAGTTGGTCAAAATAGTCAGAGGAGTAGCAGATATCGCCAGTCCACTGGAAGCCCAGCCACTGCACATCACGCTGAATAGACTCAACAAATTCAATGTCTTCTTTGGTCGGATTGGTATCATCAAAGCGCAGATTACACTGGCCTTGATAATCTTGTGCAATCCCAAAGTTCAGGCAGATAGATTTTGCGTGACCGATATGCAAATACCCGTTTGGCTCAGGCGGAAAACGGGTATGTACCGATGTATGTTTACCAGTCGCCAGATCTTCATCGATGATCTGACGAATGAAGTTAGTCGGGCGGGCTTCTGCCTCACTCATTTTATTTACCCTCACTCGCGGTGATGCAACAACATAACCCAATATCATCCACAATACCGCCCCTGCAAACAACCGTTGCAATCATAATCTGTGTAAAAAGATAAAAAAAACCCGCCAAACGGCGGGTTAGTTGCTGTGGAAAGGGAAAATAGTCTATTTTTCTATTCATCTTCCGACATAAGAGAGCAGCAAGATGCTTATTTGCTGCTGGTTGTCTCGATGCGGCTGGTGCGTTTTCCGTCAGCGCTGACGCTACGAACTTGAACATCACCACTTACGGCCGGTTTTGCTTTTGCATCATAACGCTGCCATGTTGTGCCGTTGTCAGTTGAGAATTCAACAGCAACACCCGGTAGTGCGGTATTGGTTTCCAGAACACCGTTGACAATGACCGCACCCGGTACTGGCAGACGGTAGTGAATACCTGCGCTATCGAGTTTTGCCAGCTCACGTTGGCCGACGATATTGGCAAAGCGTGTCCAATCTTTATTCAAGGCACGTTTGTTCACAAACTGCGTTTCACCGCCTTTAAACTCACGTCCGGCAACATAATCGAGTTCCCAATCAGCCTGATGCCATGCACGCTCAGCCAGCGGCAGAAGGCGAGGGTAGATCATGTACTCCATGTTCTCGTCGGTACGGATGCTTTCGCTCCAGAACTGACCCTGAACACCGGTAGCGCCGCCCCATTTCTTATCGCTTTTTGCGGTAAAGGCATTGCCATCACGGTCAACCGATGTTTCCGCATTTTGCGGTAGATTGTTTGGTGCGAAGGCAAAGATTTTGCGCTCATCACTAAAACGGGTTGCCCAGTAGTAACCGCTCTCTTTCGGGTTAACTTCATACGGCATATCGAAATAGACATAATCTGGGTTCGATACAATAAACTCGTATCCTTTATTCACCCAATCATTTGCTGAGTCAAAACCACCCCAGTACAGGGTATCCCAGAAGTTGACACCGGTTTTCTTGGTGGCAAAGGCTTTCGCGCTTTCGGCATCTTTCAAACCATCTTGCCACGCCATCATCTTGCTGATGCCATGCTTATTAACAATCTTGCTGACTTCCAGCGCAAACTGGCTTGGTAAATGTTCAAAATCAGAGACTTTGCCATCAGCAATCATCTTCTGACAAACCGGTGATTTTGCCCACGGCTTATCTTCTTTGCTTTGGTCAATCGTGCCACGCCAGTCAACTTTATCGGCGGCATTAATATCTTGGAAACCGCCCCCTAAGTGGATGTTTTTCGCTTCATCACCACCAAAATGCCATGTTTGCAGTGGCTGACCGGCGGCTTGATGCATTGCTGC